>NZ_DJIQ01000022.1:189183-189369 GCF_002433705.1 Oceanicaulis sp. UBA6590 | reverse complement strand
CAGGCGATCGACGACGATTCCAACGCGACCGGTCAGATGCTCGCCGCCCTGATGGGCTGGCCGCAAGCCACCTTCGCCTCCGAAGTCGAGAAGACCGATTCCGGCTTCAAGGTGACCCGCGAGATCGACGGCGGTCTGCAGACCCTGGCCATCCCGTCCCCGGCCATCGTCACCACCGACCTGCGC
>NZ_DJIQ01000022.1:70085-188856 GCF_002433705.1 Oceanicaulis sp. UBA6590 | reverse complement strand
CCTGAACGAGCCGCGCTATGCGTCTCTGCCGAACATCATGAAGGCCAAGCGCAAGCCGATCGACGCCAAGACCCCGGACGATTACGGCGTGGACATCAGCCCGCGTCTTGAAGTCGTGAAGGTCTCCGAGCCGCCCAAGCGTGAAGCCGGCGTCAAGGTCGAGACCGTGGCCGAGCTGGTCGACAAGCTGAAGAACGAAGCGGGGGTGATCTAAGATGACTGTTCTCGTTATTGCTGAACACGACAACGCGGAACTGAACGACGCCACCCGCGCCGCCGTGACCGCCGCTTCCAAGATCGGCGGCGACATTCACGTGCTGGTCGCCGGCAAGGGCGCGGGCGCGGTGGCCGAAGCCGCCGGCAAGCTCGACGGCGTTGCGAAAGTCCTGCACGCCGATTCCGACACGCTCGAGAAGAAGCTGGCTGAAGCCATGGAAGCCCTCGTGGTCTCCATCGCGGGCGATTACGACGCCATTCTTTCCCCGGCCACGACCGTGGGTAAGAACTTCATGCCGCGCGTCGCCGCCAAGCTCGACGTCATGCTGATCTCCGACATCACGGCTGTTGAAAGCGCGGACACCTTCGTGCGCCCGATCTATGCGGGCAATGCGATGCTGACTGTCAAATCCAACGACGCCAAGAAGGTCATCACCGTGCGTCCGACCACCTTCGAGAAGGCGGGTGACGGCGGTTCGGCCTCCGTGGACACGATCGACGCTCCGGCGCCGAGCGCGAACTCCGAGTTCGTCTCCGAAGAGCTCTCGAAATCGGACCGTCCGGAACTGACCCAGGCCAAGATCGTCATCTCCGGCGGCCGCGGCATGGGCAATGGCGAGAACTTCGCCATCCTTGAAAAGGTCGCCGACAAGCTCAACGCCGCTGTGGGCGCCTCGCGCGCCGCGGTCGATGCGGGCTTCGTGCCGAACGACTATCAGGTCGGCCAGACCGGCAAGGTGGTCGCCCCGGAACTGTACATCGCCGTCGGCATTTCCGGCGCGATCCAGCACCTGGCGGGCATGAAGGACTCCAAGGTCATCGTCGCGATCAACAAGGACGAGGAAGCCCCGATTTTCTCCGTCGCCGATTACGGCTTGGTCGCAGACCTGTTCGACGCTGTCCCGGCGTTTGAAGCCGAGCTTGAGAAAGCGGGCTACTAGGCCGCTTCCGACAGACCCAAGGAAAACCCCGGAAGCCGTGCTTCCGGGGTTTTTTGTGGAGACGCTCATGACCCCCGAAGAGTTCGAAGCAGGTTGGCGGCGCTGGCATGGTCAGGGGGTGATGGCCGGATGGGGCCTGTCCTTTACCCGACCCGAAGCATGGACCCGCTTCCATGCCCTGCCTGACAGTAAGGAGTATTTGGACACCCCTGCGGAAATGGCCATCTATCTGGAACGGGCCGAGGCTCTAATCGCTTGGCTGTTTCCGGACGCAATGGCTGCAGGTTTCTCCGTCAGCACCTCCGAAGAGGTCCGAGGATATCCGGACTGGATCAGGTTTGTCCCGCTCTGGATCACGTTCCTTCCGTTCTGGACGGACCGCTGGCGCCCCTTCCGGCTCGACCTGATCGAGGGGAAGCGTCGCCAGCACAAATGGGAGGCAGACGGTCTCAAACCCGGCTTCGTCTGGAGCGAAGAGAGGGCTTTCAACCTCCCCCTCGACGACGAATACCTCATGCGCGCCTATATTGGTCCCGGACCGGCAAAGAGTTGTCGCCAGAAAATCTTCGAAGATCTGGCGCACGAGCGCGAGTTCTTTATCGTCTGGCATGCGCCAGACACAGGCGCCACTTTCATCCCCTATCATGGCGGCTTTGATGTTTTTCTGGAGACGGCGGATGAGCGAGACGCGGTTCGAGAAGAGTTTTCAGACTGGTTGCCTGTTCCTGGCAAAGGCTATCCTAGCCATCTTGATGTGATGGACGAGAGCGAAGCTGAACAGGCTTCTTCGCCGGGTTCTCTTTGACTAGAGATCGGGCGGCTCCACCATTCCGTCTTCCGCCTCTGGCCCAGCCGGACTGAAACTCCCGCGCCGCGCCTGCTCCAGCTGGGCCAGATGCAGGACGTCACGCGCCATCTGAGCGCCGATATAGGCGTAGGACACCACCCCGACCATGGTCACCACAAAGGCGGCGGCCAGAAGGCTGAGCACCCAGCCCTCGAGGTCTGAACCGCTCCCGAGTGCGCCCATGATCCCGCCCTCGAGGATCTGGTTGAAGATCACGAGAACCGTAATGGGAGCGGTGAAATTGACGATTGCGGTATAGCGGAACGCGGCCTCGGCCTGCTCCTTGCTCACAACGGCCAGGCCCGTGAAATAGGACAGCCCGGCCGCCCCCATGCCAGCAAGACCCGTCTCAAGCCTTATGGCGCGATCAGAGCGCCTCATCGTCTTGACGCGATGGCTTCGCGTTCTGGGATTGAAGCCGGCCAGAGCGCCGAGGTTCAAAGCGGAACCGAGTGTGGCCAGAACGCCAAACTGCTTCTGGGTCTGCTCAAACAAAGCCTCAGCCGCCTCAACATCTTGGGCGTGCATCATTGAGTCTCGAACGCTCGCTCGACCGGCCAGTCCCCGGTCTCCGACCGCCAGGCGAGGCTGGCGACTTTCCACACGCCCTCCTGCCGCGCCAGCACGATGGTGTTGACCCCCGTGGCGAAGGTCTCGCCGGTATCCGCGCGCGTCGCTTCATAGGCGCTCAGGACCGTGGCGAGCCCGCCATAGACATGGGTCTGACGCCGGGTCTCGGCTTCGGTGAAGCCCATTTCGGACAGGCGCTCGGCATTGCGGCTGACATAATCCTCGATAGTGAGGGTCACGACGCGGTCCTCGCCATCGGGCTGCGGCGCCAGCACCGTCATCTGCGCGCCTTCAAGGAACATCGCCCGGAAGCGGTCCCAATCGCGCACCTCGCCGACCGGGCCCGAGATGACGTCATAGAGCGCCTCGACGGCTTCGCCCGTCGTTTCCTGCGCCAGGGCTGGCGCGGAAAGCCCCAATGCGGCCAAGCCCGCGCCAAAGATCATCAGATGTTTCATGACAGCGTCCTCCCCAGACTGAAAGCCTGATTGGGACCGCTCCCGGTCTTAAAGGCAAGTGAAGGCGCGTTAATACCGCTCCAGCGCGGCTTCGATTAGCGCATGGGCTTCCGGGCTGTCCCATTCCGCTTCGCCCGCCAGACGCCCGATCTCCTGACCATTGCGGTCATAGAGGATGGTCAGCGGCAGGCCGCGATTGGCGCTGCCCATCACGCCAAAGGCGATGCTCATTCCGGGGTCGAAATAGAAGTTCAGGTTCTCGAGCTCGTACTCTTCGAAAAAGGCGAGCGGCTCCTCGATCCGGCGATCCATGGAAATGGTGACGACCTCGAACGCGTCCGAACCATAACGGCCCTGGAGCGCGTCCAGATACGGCATCTCCACAACGCAGGGCGCGCACCAGGTCGCCCAGAAATTCACCAGCACGATCTTGCCGCGCATGTCCGCAAGCGTCAGCTCCTCGCCCGTTTCGGTGACAAGAGTGTTCTGCGGCTGGTCCGGCGCCTCGGGGACCGTTCGGAATTTCGCCATTGTCCCCACGGCGTAACTGTCGAGCGGGCCATGGGTGGAACTGACAAACGAACTGAAAATGACGTATAGGATGGCCAAAGCGCCAATGCCGCCGACCGCGATAATGCCCGTTTTCAATGTCGGCGTTTTCATTTCGACCTCTTTCCTACCGGTTCGTTCGCGAACCCCGCCCAAGGACGCATCGCCCATGACCGAAGATGTAAAACCCCAGAACGCTCAGGCCAGCGGAATCTGGGGCGGCCGATTTAACGCCGGACCTTCCGCCGTGATGCAAGCCATCAATGCGTCCGTGGGCGTGGATCAACGACTTTTTGAACAGGATATCGCCGGCTCCCTCGCCCATGCGCGGATGTTGGCCGCCTGCGGTGTGATTTCAAGCGAGGACGAGCAGGCGATCACCTCGGGCCTTGTCGCGATCCGCGATGACATTCTCGCGGGCCAGTTTGAGTGGAAGCCCGAGCTTGAAGACGTGCACATGAATATCGAGGCGGCGCTGAAGGACAAGATCGGCGCCCCTGCCGGCCGCCTGCACACCGCCCGCTCACGCAATGACCAGGTCGCGACGGACTTCCGCCTCTGGCTGCGCGGCGCTCTGGATGACGCGGCGAAGGGCCTGCGCGCCTACCAGGAAGCGCTGGTCAAACAGGCCGAGGCCCATGCCGACTGGGTGATGCCGGGCTTCACCCATCTTCAGACCGCCCAGCCCATTTCGCTGGGCCACCATCTTCTGTGCTGGGTCGAGGCCGCCGAGCGCGACCGGGGCCGCCTGCTGGATGCGCGCGACCGCCTGAATGAATGCCCTCTGGGCGCGGCCGCGCTAGCTGGCACCGCCTTCCCGATCGACCGTTCAATGACGGCGGACGCCCTTGGCTTTGACGTGCCCATGGCGAACTCGCTCGACGCGGTGTCCTCGCGCGACTTCGCGCTGGAAGCGCTGGCGGCGGCGGCGATTACGGCGGTGAACCTGTCGCGTTTCGCCGAAGAGATCGTCCTGTGGACTTCGGGTCGCTTCCGCTTCGCCCAGCTGACCGACGCCTTCTCCACGGGCAGCTCGATCATGCCGCAAAAGCGCAATCCCGACGCCGCCGAGCTGGTGCGCGCCAAGCCGGGCCGCATTTCCGGCGCGCTGCAGGGGCTGATCATTGTCTGCAAGGGCCTGCCGCTCGCCTATTCCAAGGACATGCAGGAAGACAAGCAGATGGTCTTCGACGCCTTTGATGACCTGGCGCTCGCGGTCGCGGCGATGACCGGCATGGCGTCCGATCTCAGCTTCAACCGGGACACGCTTGAAGCGGCGGCGGGGGAATCCTATTCCGACGCCACCGACCTCGCGGACTGGCTGGTGCGCGAGCTGAACATGCCCTTCCGTGACGCCCACCATGTGTCAGGCTCCGCCGTGAAGGCCGCCGAAGCCAGGGGCGTGCCGCTGAAAGACCTGCCGCTCGCCGAGTATCAGGCCATCGAGCCGCGCATCGACGACCGGGTCTTTACGGTGCTCTCCGCGCGTGCCTCCATGGAGAGCCGCACCAGCTATGGCGGCACCGCACCGGTGCGCGTCCGCGAACAGGTGCAGGCCTGGAAAGAGCATTTCGAGTTTGAGGCGGAGCTGTTTGACGCAGACGCCGATGGAGAGACGGCATGAAGAAACTGACCCTCGCCTTTCTGGGATTCGCGGCGGCGATGGTGTTGTCGGGCTGCGGCATTCGCGGTGATCTCGAACGTCCCCCGCCCTTCTGGGGACCGGACGAGCGCACCGATGAGGAGCGCGCCTATGAGACCGAGGACGCCCCCGCCGAGGCGCAAGCCGAGGCCACTGCAAACGGTGAAACCCGCTAGGGCTTTCCCCCGTGCAAAGCCGGTCCTGAGCGTATAGCCTTCCAGTCATGCAACGCTCGCACGCCTTCCTTCGCGCACGCATTGCGCTCCTGTGGGAGCGCGCGGCTCCGGTGCTGATCGGCCCGGCGGCGCTGCTGGGCGCCTATCTGGCGCTTGCCCTGTTTGGCGCATTCGAACGTCTGGGCGACCCCTGGCGGCTGATCGCGCTGGCGATGACGCTGGGCGCAGCCGCGGCCTGGATCCGCTGGAAACTGCCCTTGTTCACGGTTCCGGACCGGACCGAAATCGAACGCCGTGTGGAAGACGATAGCGGTCTGAAAGATCGTCCGTTCGAGGCGCTGCGCGATGCGCCCGCGTCTGGCGATCCGCAGCTCTGGTCCGCCCATATCGAGCGCATGAAGGCGCGACTTGCAACCGCCAGGGCGCGCCGCCCCAAAGCGGCCTGGGGGCGGCTTGATCCCTATGGCCTGCGCGTCAGCCTCATCATCGTCCTGCTGACCGGCGGCTTCCTGGCAGGCGATCTGGCGGGCCCGCGTCTGGGAGACGCCTTCGCACCACGGCTTCTGGCGGGCGGCGGTCAGGATGCCCGCGTTGATCTCTGGGTTGAGGCGCCTGACTACACCGGTCGCCCCGCTTTGTTCCTGCGCGATCGCCGCACTGCTGAAATCCCGGAGGGCTCGACGCTTTTCGCCCGCATCGCCGGTCTCAATCGCGCGCCCAGCATCTCTGGCGCGCCGTTCGAGACCGAAACTCTGTCCGAGGGCGTGCAACTGGCGCGCATCACGCCCCAGTCAGATGGCGTGATCAGCCTGCGGGCGGGCCGCCTGCGTGAAAGCGTGGACTTCACCCTGATTGAGGATACGCCGCCGCATCTGACCTTTGCAGCCGAACCCGAGGGCGATGCGCAGGGCCGGTTGAAGCTCGAATTTGTCGCCGAGGATGATTACGGGCTCGAGACGATCTGGCTGGAATACGCCCGGGCCCCGGCGGATGAGAGCCAGCCCGCCGCCGTCTTTCAGAGCCAGGAGATCACACCCGGTCAGATCCGCCCGTCTGAAGGCGGTCTGGATCTCGCCGAAATCGACCTGTCGCGCAGCCCGCTCGCCGGCGAGCGCGTGGTGATCCGGCTTGCAGGCGTCGATGGCGCCGGCCAGCGCGGGCAAAGCGGGGAGATGACGATCACCCTGCCCCAACGGGTGTTTCTCGATCCTCTGGCCCGGTCGGTCGCCAGCGAACGCCGTCGTTTCCTCCAGGTCGATGACAGCTACGCCGCCATGCCCGACGGCCCGCCGCGCGAGCGGCCCTATCTGGATGATCAGCCCCAGCGCCGTCTGGAACGCGCTCCTGACGAAATACGTCGCCTCGCCATGGCGCTCAACGCCGTCAGTGATGCGCCCTCCTCCTATTTCGACGATGCGATTGTCTGGATGGGCTTGCGCACCGCCCTGATGGAGGTGCGTCGGGCGCGCGAGCTTGATGAGCTTGATCATATGGAGGGCGATCTGTGGGACATCGCCCTGCGCGCCGAGCTGGGCAGTCTGGCCGATGCGGAAGCCGCGCTCGCAGCCGCTGAACGCGCGCTGGCCGACGCCCTGGCGCGCGGCGCGGACCAGATCGAGATCTCCGCCCTGATGGACGCCTTCGAGCAGGCCATGGACCGCTACATGCAGCTTCTGATGCGCGAGGCCGCTGAAGCGGGCCGCTTCGCCGAGGGCGGCGGGGGCGGCAACATGTCTGCGGACATGCTGGAGCAATTGCTGGAAGCCCTGCGCGAAGCCACCGAGCTTGGCGACACCGAAGGCTCGCGTCAGGCGCTCGCCATGCTGGCCGAACTCCTGCGCAACATGCAGGTCACCCTGGGGCAGGGCAATGGCGATGGAGAGGGCGAAAGCGCCGCCGCCCAGGCCATGCGCGAGGCGCTCGAGGAGCTGAGCGACGCCATCAATGAACAGCGCGGGCTGATGGAGGACACCTTCAACGCCCAGCGAGAGCAACAAGAGGGCCAGCAGGGCCCGTCCGGTCGCGACCCGCTGTCAGACCCGCTCGCGCCCGGCGAGCCTGAGCGCGGTGGTTCGACTGACGATTCCCTTGAGGGCCCGCAAAGCTTTGAACGTCAGGACGGCGCCTCGGGGCGTGGTCTGCAGGAGCTGGCGGAGCCGCAGGAAAACCTGCCCGGCGGCCTTGGCGACATCGAAGACGCCATGCCCGGCAGCGAAGCCGGCGAGGACGCCCGACAGGCCCTGCAGGATGCCCGCCGCGCCATGGAGGATGCCGCCCGCGCCCTGCGTGAAGGGGATGGCGAGGACGCGCTCGCGCGTCAGGACGAAGCGCTGGCGGGACTCCGCAGTGCGGCGCAATCAGCCGCTGAAGCGCTGGAGCAGGAGCTCAATCAGGGTGAAGAGGGCGAGGGCAATGATCCGCTTGGCCGCGGCGCCGCGGAAGGGCAGGACACCCAACTGCCCAGCGAAAGCGAACGTCAGCGCGCCCGCGACATCCTGGAAGAATTGCGTCGCCGGGCCGCGGAGCGAGGCCGCCCGCAGGAAGAGCTCGACTATATCGACCGGCTGCTGGAACGCTTCTAGGCGCTAGTGATGATCGCTGGCGTGAGGCTGGGGCGCCGCGTGGTCTTCGGCCGCGCCGTGGTCATCACCCTGTGCGGCGCCATGATCTGCCGGGGCATGAGGATCATGCGACGCGGCGTCGCCGTGATCGGTCGCCGCAGGCGCGGCTTGTCCGCCCGAATGATCGCCCCCCGCATGAGCGTCACCATGTGACATCGCAGCGTCATCGTGAGCGGCCGTGGGATCACCATGAGCCGCTTCCGGCGTTGCGGCGCCCGTATCAGCGATGATCACCTCGACCCGGACCGCGCCCTCGGGCACGGTTTCCAGCGTCGTGTAGAACCGTTCGGCGCCGCCGCCCGGCAGAGAGGCGGATTCCAGCGCCACCGGCCAGCTTTCCAGCACCGCGCCCTGGGAATCCAGAACACGCGCGCTCAGCGGCACGGTCGGGCGATCGCCGCCTGTAATGTTCTCCAGAACGCCTTCGACATGGAGACCGCCCTCTTCAAAGCTGGCGGTCAGCATGCCCACTTCCAGCCCGTAAGGGTTGATGTCCATGCCCACAGCGGCATAGGCGCCGGCGGTGCGCGGCCAGGTCTGCACGATATTGACGCGGAAGATCACCGCGCCGATCAGCGCCACGGCCAGGCAGGCGGCGACGCCGGCCCAGCCGGCGCCTTCCACGGCCTTGCGCTGTTTGAGGCGTTGCTGTTCGGCGCGCGCGCGCACGGCGGCGGCGGGCTTTTCACGAATCGATGGCGCGGGTTCGGCGTCAGCTTGCGGCTCGGCCTCTGACGGCGCCGGAGACGGATCGAAAGAGGGCTCGACCGGCTCGTTCAGGGTCAGCCCCTCATCCTCCACGACCCAGGAGTGCGCACAGGCGGCGCACTTCACCTTGTTGCCGCGCGCGGCCAGGGCGTCGGCATCCACGCGATACTTCGCCTCGCAGCTGGGACAGGTCACGATCATGGACGGACGCCTCGCTTGTCCTGCATAGTCGACTTCGAATTCACGCCAAGCTGCGGTACGCCAGACCCATGAGCTCACACCCGAATGATCCGGCTCCAAACGCGCCCGCCTTTGAAACGGCGGTGCGGTTTGATTCCGTGGGCATGCGCTATGGTCGGGGCCCGGAAGTGCTCAGCGACCTAAGCTTTGAGTTACCAAGTGGAAGTTTCCATTTCCTCACCGGACCGTCCGGCGCGGGAAAGTCTTCACTGCTGCGACTTATTTATCGCGCCGAGCGCCCGTCCCGTGGCCTGATCAATCTGTTCGGACGCGACGCCTCGCTTCTGCCGCGTGACGCCCTGCCGGCTCTGCGCCGCCGGATTGGCGTGGTGTTTCAGGACTTTCGCCTGCTAGACCACCTGACCGTCTTCGACAATGTCGCCTTGCCCCTGCGCGTCGCAGGCCAGGCGCGCTCAAGCTATGCCGAGGATGTGGCCGAACTTCTGGCCTGGGTCGGTCTGGGCGAGCGCATGGACGCCTTTCCCTCGACCCTGTCGGGCGGAGAGCAGCAACGCGCCGCGATCGCCCGCGCGGTGATCTCCAAGCCCGACCTGCTGATCGCGGACGAGCCGACGGGCAATGTGGACCCTGAGATGGCGCGGCGCCTGCTGCGCCTGTTCGTCGAGCTGAACCGGCTGGGCGCGACGATCCTGATGGCGACCCACGACCTGACCCTCGTGAACAGCCTGAACGCGCCGGTGCTGGAGCTGTCCGAGGGCCGACTGGTGGGCAAGGTGCGCGCCGCATGAGCCAGGACAAGTCCAAAGCCCAACGGGTCGCGCCGCTTCTGCCGCCTGATTCGGGGCGGGACCGACCGCTCTTCGCCGTGGCGGCGATCCTGGTCTTTCTGGCCTGCCTGTCCGCCTTTGGCGCCGCGGGCGCCTGGCGCGCGGCGGATGGCTGGACCGATCAGCTGACCGCCGAGATCACCGTCCAGATCCTGCCCGGCGAGGATCGTGATGCGGATGCAGACGCCGTCGCCGCCGCCGAAGCCATCGCCCGCCTGCCCGGCGTGACCGGCGTGATCGCCATGGACCGGGCCGAAGCCGAGCGCCTGGTCAGCCCCTGGCTGGGATCGGCGGACCTGCCCGAAGACCTGCCGGTCCCCCGGCTGGTGGCGGTGCAGATCAATGCCGACAACCCACCGGCCAATGGCGCCATCGAGGCGCTGTTGGCGGACGAGCCCTATGAGATACTTGTCGACGATCATCAACGCTGGGAAGACGCTGTGCAGCGCGCCGCGAACGCCGTGCGCTATTTCGCCCTCGGACTGGTGCTCCTGCTGACCGTCGCCGCCGCGGCCGTGGTGGCCTTCGCCGCGCGCGCCTCGCTCGCCGCTCGCTGGGACGTGGCTGAAGCCCTGCATCTGGTCGGGGCGCCCGACCGCTATGTCACGGGCCTGTTTCAGGAACGGTTCTTCTTTCTGGGCCTCAAATCGGGTCTGACCGGATCCATCGCCGCGGCGCTCGCCGCCCTGGGGCTGGCGCAGGCCGGGGCGGCCTCTGGCGGCTTGTTCTTTGTGCCCACGCTGGAGCTGGGCTGGAGCGCGCTGATGATCCCGCCCCTCGCCGCCCTGATTGCAGCGCTCATCGCCGCCGTCGCCGCGCGCACGGCCGTCTCCAGCGATCTGAAGGCGCGATGGTCATGAGCGGCGGGCGGTTTCTAAGGCTGACCGCCTTCATCCTTCTGACCGCCTTCGTGGTGGGCTTTGCGCTGTTTGTACGCCAGGCCCGCACCTTCACCCCCGACGCCTCCGTGCGCGGACAGGCGATTGTGGTGCTGACAGGCGGTCCCAACCGCGTGAGCACCGCCGCCGCCTTGTTGCAGGACGGCTCGGGGCGACGCCTGCTGATCTCCGGGGTCAATCCGGACAGTCCGCCGGCTGATATCGCCGCCGCGGCCGGGGCGTCTCAGGCGCTCTTCGAATGCTGCGTGGATTTCGGACTTCAGGCCGCCGACACCATCGGCAACGCCGCCGAGACCGCCGCCTGGGCCCGCCAGCACGGCTATGACCGGATCATCGTCGTCACCAGCGACTATCACATGCCCCGCGCGCTACTGGAGCTGCAGGCGGCGATGCCGGATGTCCGACTGGTGGCCTATGGCGTGCCGGCGCCGGCGCCCTGGAGCGGCGGCCATGAAGCGCGGCGATGGCTGGTGGAGTATGTAAAATACGCCGCCGTCTATGGACGCGAACGCGTTCGCACGCTTTAAGCCCATCTGAACTGTCTAGGAGAGCTACGTGGCCGCACTCAGGTCTGCAATTTTCGTCGTCTGGATGTACGGGCTGATGGTGGTGATGGGGATTGTCTGCGCCCCGTTCCTGCTCGGCCCGCGCAGCGGCGTGAAAGGCTGCATGCGCGTCTATCTGGCCCTGGTCTTCGGCGGCCTCAGACTGATCTGCGGCATTCGCTATGAGGTCCGTGGACGCGAGCATCTGCCGAAGGGCGGCGCCCTCGTCGCCTCCAAGCACCAGTCCATGTTCGAGACCCTGGCCTTCTGGGCGATTCTGGATGATCCGGCGATCATTCTGAAGAAGGAGCTGGCCTATCTGCCCTTCTTTGGCTGGTACGCCATGAAGCTCAAGAACATCAAGGTAGACCGCTCCGCGGGCGCCAAAGCCCTGCGCGACATGCTCAAACAGGCCAGCCAGCGCGCCGAGGAAGGCCGTCAGGTCGTAATCTTCCCGCAGGGCACGCGCCTGGAGCCGGGTGAAAGCGACAGCTACAAACCCGGTGTCGTGGGGCTATACAAGGCGATGAAAACGCCCTGCGTCCCTGTTGCGCTCAATTCCGGCCTCTACTGGCCGCCCCATGGCTTCGTGCGCAGACCTGGCGTGATCATTGTGCAATTCCTGCCCGCGATCGAACCGGGCCTGAGCAAGGACGCCTTCATGGCTGAACTTCAAACCCGGATCGAGACCGCTTCGGACGCGCTTCTGCCGGCCTCCCATTCCGCCGAGGCCGCAGCATGACCGCCCAACACGCCCCGGCTCGCCCCCATTCCCGGCTCGGCCTGTATCTTCCCTTTGGCGCGCTCGCGCTGGCGATCGTCATCCACGCGGCCTACTGGGTGATCATGTCCGGCCAGATCCACACCGCCGCCGAGGCCTGGATCGAGGACAAGGTCGAGGCGGGATACGCCATTGACTATTCCACGATGAAGGTGCGCGGCTATCCGTTCCGCTTCACCATCCATCTGAGCGAAGCGGAAGTCAGCGCGCCGGCCACGGACGGAGGCTGGCGGATTTCCATGGACGCCGCCGCCGCCAGCGCCCAGTTCTACAATCTTGATCACTGGATCGTCACGCTGGGCCAGAACGCCATTCTGGATACGCGCATTGATGGCGAGCGCTCTCAGTACGCCCTCGTCAGTGAAAAGGCGCGCCTCAGCCTCATCACCCGCAAGGGAGTCACGAGCCAGATCGGCGCGGAAATCAACGCCCTGTCCATTGAGGCCCTGTCCGGACCCGAACCGATGATCGGCGCCGTCGAGCGCTTTGCAATGAACGGGCGCATGGCCGAGACAGGCGAATTCATCAGCGGGTTCGAAGTCGAAGGCATGCGGTTTCATGACAGCCAGCTCGACAATCCGCTTCAGTCCGCCTTTGGCGACACCGTCACGCTTGTTCAGCTTGATAGCGTGCTGACAGAATTCGACACCCTGTCCCTGGCGGGAGACCCGCTGGCCTGGTCCCGCGCCGGCGGCCGTCTTGTCATCCGGCAAACCCGGCTTGACTGGGGCCCGGCCGCCCTGACCGGGTCGGGCGAGATCACGCTGGATCGCGAGATCCGCCCTGCGGGTCGATTGAGCGTGGTGGTCTCCGACCCTGAAAGTCTGATTTCGGCGCTGGAAGACGCCCGCCTCGTCTATGACGAACAGGGCGCTGCGCTGCGTCTGGCGGCCATGATGGCGCCGCGCCGTGACGAGGGCATCGCCCTGCCCTTCCTGTTGCAGGATGGCGGCCTGTTCCTGGGGCCCGCCCGGATCGGCGAAGTCGGCGCACTGGACTAGGCGCCGCCGCAGACACGCAAAAGCCCCGGACGCCTGGCGTCCGGGGCTTTTTTCGACCGTTGAGCGCTGGCGCGCTTACGCCTTGGCGAAGGCCTCGAGCGCTTCAACCACGGCGCGGTTGTGCTCTTCCAGCCCCACCGAGATGCGCAGCGCGTTCGGCAAGCCATAGGGCTGCACGCCCCGCACGATCAGGCCGCGCTCGGCGAGGAATTTGTTCGCGTCATCGGCGGTCTTGCCCGGCGTTTCGGGGAAATGCACCAGCACGAAATTGCACACCGACGGCGTCACATCATAGCCCAGACCGCCCAGTTGCTGGGTCAGGAAGGCCAGCGAGCGGTCATTGTGCTCTTTGGACTTCTTCAGGAAGTCGCGGTCCTGAATAGCGGCGGTCCCAGCCTCGATGGCGGGCAGGTTGACGTTGAACGGGCCGCGCACGCGGTGGATCACATCCACCACGTCCTTGGGACCATACATCCAGCCCAGACGCAGACCGGCCAGGCCGTGAATTTTCGAGAAGGTGCGGGTCACGACCACATTGTCGTACTCAGCCACCAGCGCCAGCGGGTCTTCGTACTCCGGCGCATCGACGAACTCGCCATAGGCGCAGTCGATCACCAGCAGGGTGGAATCCGGTAGCCCCTCCCGCAGGCGACGGATTTCCGAGCCCGGGATCCAGGTGCCGGTCGGATTGTTGGGATTGGCCAGGAAGACGATCTTGGCGTCATCACCCGCCGTCTCGATCAGCGCGTCCACATCGGCGGTATAGTTCTTTTCAGGCGCAGACACGATCCGGGCGCCGGACTGCATCGCCACCAGACGATAGACCAGGAAGCCATACTGGCTCTGGACCACCTTGTCCTCGGGGCCGAGATAGGCCTTGCCGATCAGCTGCAGCAGCTCGTCCGAGCCTGCGCCGCAGACGATCTGTTCGGCCTTGAGGTTTTCCATTTTCGCGATGGCTTCGCGCAATTCGGTCGCGCCGCCGTCGGGATAGATGTGCAGCGAACTCGCCGCCGCCTTGAAGGCGTCCGCCGCCTTGGGGCTGCAGCCCAGCGCGTTCTCGTTCGAGGACAGTTTCACCGCCCCTTCCGGCGCGGCTGCGCCCGGCACATAGGGTTTGATGTCGAGAAGACCGGGACGGGGTTGGAGCGTCATGGTGCGCCTTTCTGCTCATCTTCATGCGGTGTGCGATCTGACCGAGGAGATAGCGCGGGCCTTGTGACGCCTTCAAGCGCCTTTCTGCGCACCCGCTGCGTCGCGCCGCCCGCGCGCACCGCGCCCACATGCTTGACCGCTTCACTCAGGATCAGTCCGCCAAAGGCCGGCCAGAGCCGCTCGCCCGCACTTTCAAACGCCCGCGCCGTCTTGGGTCCGCAAGTGAACCGCCAGGGCGGCGTGAACAGGGCGCGCGACCAGGCGATCGGTTCGAACAGGGAATCGCTGAGCAGGCCGGTGAGCTGGCTGCGCGTAAACGGTCGGCCATGACCGAAAGGAGTGGAATCTGCGCGCGACCACAATCCGGTCCGGTGCGCCGCGATCACCAGCAGGCGACCTTCCGGCGCCATCACCCGCCAGACCTCGCGCAGCAGGCGGGCGGGATCAGCCGCCTCTTCCAGAGCATGCACGAGGATCACCCGGTCAAAGAGCGCTTCCTTGAAGGCGAACCGTTGCTCGTCGCCCAGCATGCTCAACCCGCCCTTGCCCACACCGGGGGCGGGCCAGGGCACCGCGCCCTGGGCGGCGGGCATGAAAGCGATGGTGCGCCGCGCCCGCCCGCGGAAGGGCTCCAGATAGGGCGGCGCATAGCCAAATCCCAGCATGTCGAGCCCGTCCACATCCGGCCAGAGCGCCAGAATGCGACGCTGCACCATATCCCGCGCGGCCCGGCCCGGCGGGGTGCGGTAGAAGCGGGCGATATCAAGGGCGTCGGTTCGCATCGGTCAGCTCATGGCAAGCGGGTCGAGCCCCATGCTAGGCTCTTGACCTGATAAGGGTAAGACCCAGCTCTCGTTCAAGGGTTACACATTTGGGAGGCGGCCTGATGGCGCTTGAAATCCGGCAGTTCCCCTGCCTTCAGGACAATTACGGCTTTCTGATCCGCTGTTCGGAAACGGGCGCGACCGCCTGCATAGACACGCCGGAAGCGGATGTGATCCTGAAAGAATCCCAGACCCTGGACTGGCCGATCCGCGCCATCTGGAACACCCATCACCATTGGGACCATGCCGGCGGCAATGAAGCGATCCGGCAGGCGACGGGCGCCCGCATTGTCGCGCCCAGGGCCGAAGCGGCCACCATCGGTCATGTGGACCAGCCTGTCGCGGCCGGTGACGCGGTCGCACTTGGAAACCTGACCGCCCGGGTCATGGATGTCGGCGGGCATACGCTCGGTCATGTGGCCTACTGGTTCGAGGAGGCGGGCGTCGCCTTTGTCGGGGACAGCCTGTTCGCCCTGGGCTGCGGGCGGATGTTCGAGGGCACGCCCCAGCAGATGCAGGCCGGACTGGCGCGGTTGCGCGGTCTGCCGCCGGAAACCGTGATCTATTGCGCCCATGAATACACCCAGGTGAACGCCCGGTTTGCGTTGAGCGTAGATCCGGAGAACGCCGCGCTTCAGAGCTACGCCCGGCGCGTGGATGAGCTCAGGGCCGAGGACAAGCCGACAATCCCCACGGTTCTGGCCGCAGAATGTGAAGCCAATCCCTTCCTGCGTTGGGATGACGAGGGTCTGCGCGCGCGGCTCGGTCTGCAAGCGGCCAGCGATGCAGAGGTGTTCGCCGAACTGCGTCGGCGCAAGGACAGCTTCTGATCAGGCGGCCTTGCGCTGCTCTTCAAAGCTCAGAACGCTGTCATAATCGAGCAGGAGGGCGCGGCCTTCCGCAACCGGAAGCTCTGACGCCTTGCGATCACCCTGCCAGAACCGCCAGGACGCGCAGACATGCTGGATGCGGCTGATATCGTCGCCCATCTCGACAAAGAGTTCCGGAGCCGCATTCAGGAAGGATGACAGGGCGCCGCCATCACCGTGATTCAGAAAACGTGCGAACTGATCATGGTACTGCTGAAGCTTGGTCTGAACCCGGGCCCAGCGCTGCTTGGCCTCGCTGGACACGCCCGCCACCAGCTGGCGGTACTCGTCCCGGTCTGTCGCATGCAGCTGGCCCAGATTGAGGGCGTTGATCGCGGTCAGGAAGTCTGACAGATCCTTGCCGCAGGCCCCGGCGCGCCAGCAATAATACAGCGTGCCCTTCCAGCCATTCATGCTCAGCCGGTACTGATCCGGCGTCATGTTCAGCGCGCTGCGCAGCACATCCAGCTTCTCGGATTCATGGTCCTCGAAGAGGGTGTTCGCCAAACGACGCGCCTGCAGGAGCGAGCCGTCCTGGGCCGTGTTGAGCGCACGGCGCACCAGCAGATTGATCTGGCCCGCAACGAACTCGCTGATCTGGGAAACCTCCTGTGCGCTCATCTGGAAATAGGCGTCAGACACCTTGCGCTTGGAGCGACGGAAATGATCATAAAGCAGGTAGGGATCGAAGGACGGCAGGGCGCAGAGCTCGCGCAGGCGCGCAATATCCTCCCGGAAACGCGGCAAGGTCTTGGCGACGCCCAGATGGGTGCTGAGTTTCTCGGCGAGTCCCGGATCCTCGACAAAAATGCTGTGTCCGCCTGAATCGAGATTCGTCTCGGACATCGGAATGATGATCTTGGTGGCCGAGATGCGGGCGCCGCTGACCTGCTCGCGCTCCCAGGCGCGCAGGGTGTGTTTCACAATGAAGCTGGTGTTCAGGCGTTTGGTGTTGAACATGGAGGTCTTGCTGGTCAGACCCAGAGCGCCGGCGCTTTCCTGAACAGACAGCAAATCCATCACGCGGCTTGTCGAGCCACCCGATTTGAGCAATTTCAGCTTACCAAAGGTATTCTGGGTCATGAACCTGCGCCTGTTCTGTTCCGGGAATGCCTTGCAAAAATCAGGCCAATAGGAGCGCGCCATGACGCCATCCGGAGATATGGGAGTCAACGAGATCATCCGGATGCTGGGCATGAAGCCCCATCCCGAAGGAGGACACTATGTCGAGACCTGGCGGGACGCACCCGGACCCGATGGTCGGGCCCGCTTCACGGCGATCTATTTCCTGCTGGCGGCGGATGAAGTGTCCCGCTGGCACAAGGTGGACGCGGCCGAAACCTGGCTGTGGCAGGCGGGCGCCCCCCTGTCGCTAAGCTGGAGCGAGGATGCGACAACCGCCCGCCATCAAAGACTCGGCCCCAATCTGCGCGCGGGCGAACGCCCGCAACAGGTCATTCCCGCTCATGCCTGGCAAACGGCGGAATCCCTTGGCGCCTGGACGCTGGTCAGCTGCCTGGTGGCGCCCGGGTTCGAGTTCGACGGCTTCGAGCTGGCGCCGGAGGACTGGCGGCCGGGGCCGGACGGCGCGCCTGGCTAGGGTCTAGCGCGGCGCCGGGTTTTCAAAACTGCGACGGATCAGGGCCGAGCTGGGTCGCCCCCCATATCCCAGCGACGGGGTGATGGAGACATCCAGCACCTGCCCGTCATAGCTGACCTGGGGCGCCTCGCCGATGCCCAGCCGAACCACTTCAAGCTCGCGCACCGTGCGGCGCGGCGCCAGATCAGCGCCCCGGCGCACCATGCGCATGGCGTCGGCCATATACGCATTGCCTTCCGGGTCGAGCGCCGTGAGCTCCGCCAGCACCTCCTTGCGGGAAATCTGGGCCAGAGCATGCGCCATCTCGGTGGCCACGCGCTCAAGCGCTTCGCCATCCATGGGTTCGGCGGCGAGCGGCTGGGCCTGTCCCACGGGTTCGACGATCACGCCGTCGGGCCGGTCAGACGGGAAATAGGTCCAGCCGCCCAGATTGGACTGGCGCAGCAGCATGCGTCCGGTATCGGTGATCCAGACTTCGCCGCCCCCGGCCGCCCGCACCTGATGAACAGCCATGATCTCGTCATCGTCATCCGCGCGGATGAGCGGCATGGAGGCCGAACGATCAAATGTGAAGCCGCCGCGTCCGTCCGCGCGCTCGAACCATAACGAACGCTCTACGGTCTGGACTTCCTGCCCCAGCATGCGCCGGAACGGGTTGCTCTGTGCGACGCCTTCTCCGGTTCCGAGCGCCCACAGACCGGCGCTGAGAACGAGAAGGACAAGAATTCCACGTTTCATGAAGGCACAGTGTAATCCGCTTCACGGCGATTTCGAGGCGTGAGCGCGGCTTGTCTGCGCTCGGCCCGACCCTGTTGCCCTCAGGTCATATATTGCCCGCCATTCGCGGTCAGCGTCGCGCCCGTGATGAAGCCCGCATCGTCAGAAGCGAGGAACACCACGCAGCGGGCAATCTCGTCTGCCTCGCCCAGACGACCGGCGGGAATGGTCGCGATGATCTGGTTGCGGATCTCCTCGGGCACGGCCATCACCATCTCGGTCGCCACATAGCCCGGGCAGATGGCGTTCACGGTCACGCCCTTGCGCGCGCCTTCCTGGGCCAGCGCCTTGGTGAAGCCCAGATCCCCGGCCTTGGAGGCGGAATAATTGGCCTGGGCGAACTGGCCTTTCTGACCGTTGATCGAGGAAATGGTGATGATCCGGCCAAAGCCGCGATCGCGCATCCCGGACCAGACCGGATGGGTCATGTTGAAAACGCCATTCAGGTTGGTGTCGATCACTTCGCGCCACTGCTCGGGCGTCATCTTGTGAAACGGCGCATCACGTGTGATGCCGGCATTGTTGACCAGCACATCGACCGGCCCCAGAGCCTGCTCGACCTGACGGACGCCTTCCGCGCATGCGTCATAATCGGCGACGGACCATTTGAACGCCGGGATGCCGGTCTCTTCCGTGAACTGCGCCGCAACAGAGTCATTGCCACAATAGTTCGCGCCAACGGCGTATCCGGCGTTTTTCAAGGCAATTGAAATCGCACGACCAATTCCCCGCGTGCCCCCTGTCACCAAAGCTGTTCGCCGCATCTCGATTTCCCCTTTGTCCTTCGGGCCAAACTCGGGTTATGCTGCGCAGCATAACAATATGGCGCTCGCAGCAATCATGATGGGAGCGCCTGCCTTCGAGCCTTCGCGCCGCACTTGATTAATGACGTTGAATGCCAGCTGAGTCGAGCCGGTTATTCCGGAGAGTTCGAAGCAAGAGACCAGGGACCGCAGGGAGGACAACGCGTGACCGAGACCAAGACGTCTGACGCCGTGATCATCAAGAAATATGCGAACCGGCGGTTATATGACACGTCCGCCAGCCGCTATGTGACGCTCGACCATTTACGCGAGCTGGTCCGGGAAGGACGCGACTTCAAGGTCATCGACGCCAAGTCCGGTGACGATCTGACGCGGGGCGTTCTCGCCCAGATCATCTTCGAGGAGGAGTCCAAGGGCGAGACTCTGCTTCCGGTCGAATTCCTGCGCCAGCTGATCTCCTTTTATGGCGACTCCATGCAATCCATGGTGCCGAGCTATCTGCAGATGTCGATGGAGACCTTCGCGCGCCAGCACCAGGCCATGCGCGACAAGATGGCGGGCGCAATGGGCGAGGCCATGGGCGGCAATTCCATGGCCATGCTGGAGGAACAGGCCAAGCGCAACATGGCGATGTTCCAGCAGGCCATGTCCATGTTCACCCCCTTTTCAACCGGCGCCTCCATGGGCGACATGCCCGGCGCGCCCTCTCAGGAGTCCTCGGCCAAGTCTGACGACGTGCAGGCGCTGCGTGCGGAGCTGGACGCCATGCGTCAGAAGCTCGATCAGCTGGCCTCCAAGGAGTGATCCGTCCCGAACTGAAACGCGATCACGGTTAATGGCGCGTTTAGAGACGTAAACGAAGCGTTAAAACTGGCCTGGACCTTGCTCGGTCCAGGCCATGTTTGTTTATGGCTCACACTCCGCGCGCCGCCCCGCGCTCCCGGCTCCGACCTCTTCGCGTTCGGTGCAGGTGCACCCGACCGAGCGCACGCACGAGCGGCAGGAAGACCGTCGCGGCCCTGCGACCTCGGAGCGTCGAGGCCGGCGTCGCACGGACGCACCGGTCGAACCGGCGGTCGCCCGCATCACCAGCGCAACCGGCGTTCAGCTTCAGGCCGATTTTCCGCACCCGCGCCGCGGTCTGCGCGCCGACGCCAGCGAACGGGCCCGCTACGCTCGCGCGTATGACAATGCGCAAAGCCTGAGCGCGCCCGCGCCGAAGCGCGGTCAGGAGCGGTCCGCATGAGCGCGTTGTTCACCCTGGACAATATCGAACACCGGTTCAGCCCCGTCTGGGACGGGGTGTGGGTTCTGGCATTCCTGTTCGTGATGATCTAGGCGCGGCCTAGTGCGCCGGACTGTCGCGCAGCGCCAGCACATCCTGCGCCTTGCGATTGGCCAGCCAGGCCGTCGTGATTGACCCGCCAGTCTGCTGGGCCTCGATCCGGATCGCGGTGATGTCCGCCTGCAGGTTCACCGCCAGCTGCGCCGGGTCATGATCACCGGACACCTCTCCGGCCTGCTGCGCCTGACGGAAGCAGGTCTCGAACGCTGCGCGCATCTTCAGAAGATAGGCCTGCGCCCGGTCGCGCAATTCCGGTTCGTCCTCCGTCGCCTCGAGGGCGGTCTTGACCAGCATGCAGACCCGCACGGGCGTCTCGCTGGCCAGATGCTCCCTGCCGAAGGCGCGGACAAAGTCCGCCAACGCGTCAAGCACGGTGGGCGAGGCCTCGAGACGCGCATCCAATGCGGCCACCGTCTCGTCGAAATAGCGTTCCAGGCAGGTCAGGTAGAGGGCGTGCTTGCTCTTGAACGCCGCGTAGATGCTGCCCGGCTTCATATTCAGCGCCGCCTCGAGATCCTTCAACGAGGTGGCGTGATACCCCTTGCGCCAGAACAGGTCCTGAGCGGCCTTCAGCGCTTCATTTCGATCATATGGCGCGGCGCGTTGCATGACAGGCCCCCTTTCGCCCCAGTCTACTCCGGGAAAGCCCGCACAGCATAGCTCACATTTGAGTGATTGCTCAAATTTATTATTGAGTGATCACTCAAAGAGTCCTAGCTCTCGCTGGCCCCTCCGCCGGGGCCAGCGAAAGGATCACGCCATGACCGAGTTCACCCTTCACACCGCCGCCACCGCGCCAGAAGCCTCACAGCCCTTGCTTGAGAAGTCTCAGCAAGCCTTCGGCATGGTGCCGGGCCTTCACGCCGTGATGGCGGAATCCCCTGAACTGCTGGACGCCTATCAGCGCGTGCATGCGCTGTTTCAGAACACCAGCTTCAATGCCGAAGAGCTGACCGTGGTCTGGCAGACCATCAATGTGGAAAACAACTGCCATTACTGCGTGCCGGCCCACTCCTTCATCGCCAGGAGCATGAAGGTCGATGACGCCATCAACGAGGCCCTGCGCAATGAAACTCCGCTGCCGGACGCCCGTCTGGAGGCGCTGCGGACCTTCACCCTGAAGCTGATCCGTCAGCATGGCGTGATGTCGGATGAAGACATGCAGGCCTTCTTCGACGCCGGCTTCTCCCAGCGCAATGTGCTTGAGGTGATCCTGGGCTACAGCCAGAAGATCATGTCCAATTACACCAATCATGTGGCGCACACCCCGGTGGACGCCCCGTTTGAAGCCTTCGCCTGGTCGCGCAGGGACTGAGGTCCGGCTTCTCGCGCCAAAACGAAAACGGCCGGCTCGAGGATCGAGCCGGCCGTACTTCTGCGTCTCTGGCGGTCCGTCTAGCCGGCGCCGAGGTCGCGACGTGCGGAGATTGCCGTCACGGTGAAGCCCGCCACCACGTCGAGCAGGGCCATGACGATCAGCAGGAAGAAGGTCGAGGTCGCAAAGACCGGCACCAGCAGGAAGAGCAGGATGCCGATCAGCAGCGTCGCCATGGACAGGCCATGGTTCAGCAGCGACGAGGTTCCCGAACTGGCCGAACCGATCATCTCGATGAACAGCATCACAAGGCCCAGCGTCAGGATGAGGTCGGCCGCCGACACCGCCCAGTCGCCGCTGGGCAGGCCCAGGGTGAACAGCGCATTGGTGAGCATGGACGCGCCCTCGGCGCCGAAGAAGGCGTCGCTATAAGCCACCAGGGCGTAAATCGCCATCGGTATCAGAAGCTTCGGAAAAATCGTGAACATGTTGAGCCCCCCGCTCTGTTGAACTTGCGCTTCAGAGCTGGCGAGCCCCACAGCAACACCTGAACCCGTTGAATCGGCCATGGTCGGCCTCCTATCCCCGTCGCCCGTCCACCACCGGCGCCGGATTGGACCGGAGCCTCTAGATCTCGTCCCAGCCGCCGGGCTGACGCGCACGACTGTTGAGCCACATTATACCTAACATATCGCTCAACGAGGCGAAAAGACGGCCCAGATTGGTATATTTCGATTGTCCCGCCATGCGTGGCCTGTGGCCCACATCGCGGAACTCCACATGATAGCCTTCACGCTTCATGAGGGCGGGGAGGAAACGGTGCTGGTGATCAAAGAAGGGCAGGAGCAGATAGGCGTCCCGGCGGAAGGCCTTGAGCCCGCATCCGGTATCATCGGCGTCATCATTGAGAAGCGCCTTGCGCACGCCATTGCCGATGCGCGACGCCGTTTTCTTCCACTCGCTGTCCTGACGCCCGACCCGGCGTCCCGCCACCATGCCCGTGCCATCAGGCTCGCCGATCAGGGCGTCCACGAGCGTGGGGATGTCCGCCGGCGGGTTCTGACCGTCGCCATCCAGCATGCAGATGAAGGGCGCCCTGGCGGCCAGCACGCCCGTGCGAATGGCGCGCGATTGTCCCGCATTGCGGTGATGGGCGACAATGCGCAGCGTCGGAACGGTCTCCTTGGCGGCGATCAGTTCAGACAGCGTCCCGTCCGTGCTGGCGTCATTGATAATGACGATCTCGTGCGAGCGGTCCTTGAGAACGCCATAAATCTCTTCCACAAGGCGCGCGGCATTGCCCGCCTCATTGTGCATGGGGGCGATAATGCTCAGCTCAGGGCGGGAATCGGTCATGAAACGCTTCGTCTTGGACGGACTTGCTTGAAGAATATCTCGCCGCGTTTCATACCGATTATTGAGACAGACGCACGACCTTTTTCTGTTTTCCTGCGCCCGGGCCGTTCATGTTGTTGCAAGATCGCCTGATAAACACCGAACGGGCCCGCCTGTTCATTGCCCTGCTTGCGCTCGTTGCGAGCCTTGCGGGGGTGTTCACCCTGCCGGTTCTGGATCGGGACGAAGCGCGCTTCGCCCAGGCCAGCGCGCAGATGGCCCAGACCGGCGATATCATCGATATCCGCTTCCAGGATCAGCCCCGCCACAAGAAACCCATCGGCATTTACTGGATGCAGAGCCTGACCGTCGCCGTGACGACCGGACCCGCGGCGCGCGAGATCTGGACCTATCGCCTGCCTTCGGTGCTGGGGGCGATGCTGGCGGCGCTCAGCGCCTTCTGGGTCGGGCGGCGGCTGTACGACCATCGCACGGGCGTTTTCGCCGGCGCGCTCGTCTCGGTAAGCCTGCTGCTCGCCAGCGAGGGCGGTATCGCCAAGACCGACGCCATGCTGGCCGCCATGACCGGGCTGAGCGTGCTGGCGCTCGTTGAGGTCTGGCTGGCGGAAACGCCCGCCAAACGCCGCAAATGGGCGGTGCTGATGTGGGTGTTCGTGGCGCTGGCCGCCCTGATCAAAGGCCCCGTCACTCCGATCATGATGGGTTTGGCCGTGCTGGCGCTCTGCGCACTCGAGCGGCGCCTCGTCTGGCTGAAAGTCTTCTTCTACTGGCCGGGCCCCGTTCTGGCGGCGCTGATCATCCTGCCCTGGCTCATCGGCGTTCAGGTCGTTTCCGAAGGGCGTTTTCTGACCGAAGCGCTCGGCGGGGACATGGCGCCCAAGGTCACCTCGGGGCATGAGGGCCATGGCGCGCCGCCGGGCAGTCATCTCCTGTTGCTGCCGCTCCTCTTCCTGCCCGCCATCGTCAGCCTGCCCGCCGGGATCGCCAGCCTCGTCAAGGACTGGCGCGAGCAGACGCCGGACGCCCGGGCTGCGCGCCTGCTGGTCGCCTTCATCGCGCCCGCCTGGCTCTTGATCGAGTTTCTGCCCACCAAGCTGCCGCACTATTCCCTGCCGATCTATCCGGCGATCGCCGTGATCTCCGGGCTCGGATTTGTGCGGTGGGGACGGGTGGAGCGCCGCTGGCGTCTGCTGGGACTGGGCCTTCTGGCTTTGGGCGTCATTTTGGCTTCAGGCGTACTGATCGCCCTCGGCATCCGCTTTCACGGCGCGCTCTGGGCGGCCTATCTGGCGGCGGCCCTGATGCTGTTTTGCGGGCTGGCGGCGACCTTCGCCCTCTATATGCGGCGCTATGACCTGGCGCTGATCGCGCTCGTCGTCCTCGGGCTGAGCTGGCACGGGCTGGGCCGCGGCGTGGTCGCGCCCTCCGCCTCGATCCTCTTTCCCTCGGGCCCCGCGGCCCGGGAAGTGGCGGACCTGCGCACCCTTGTCCCCGACGCCCCGCTGATCTCCACTTACACCGAGCCCAGCTTCGTCTTCCTGACCCGGGGCGAGGTGGAATTGCGAGACGCCGACGCAATCGCTGCGCAACTGGCCAGCGGAGACCTCGATTTCTCCGCTCCGCGCCTTTACGTCTTTGATCTCAGCCGCTGGAGCGACTCCGCGGCCCAGACGCTTCGTCCACTTGTCCAGCGCGCCTGCGCGGTCCGGCTGGTGGACGGGTTCAATTATTCACGCGGCGACGACACGGTCCTGTTGATCGCCGCGACCGGCTGCAGCCCCGATGCTGCAACCGAGCCTTCAGGGAGTACGCCATGAGCCGCCCGATCGAGATTGTGGAAGTCGGTCCGCGCGACGGACTTCAGAACGACCCGGTCCTGCTGGACACCTCGGTCAAACTGGAATTCATCGAGCGGCTGATCGAGACCGGCGTGAAGCGCATGGAGGCGGCGAGCTTCGTCAATCCCAAGGCCGTGCCCAAGATGGCGGATTCCATCGAGGTGATGGCGCAGGTTCCGCGTGATCGCGGCGTGTCCTTCATCGGACTGGCGCTCAATGAGCGCGGCATGCGTCAGGCCATCGAATCCCGCTGTGACGAGATCAACTATGTGATGGTCGCCTCTGAAGGCTTCGGCAAACGCAACCAGAACGCCACGCCGCAGGACACCGCTGACCTTCTGGACCGCATCGCGGTGCTGGCCCATGACGCGGCCATCCCGTTGTCGGCCACCATCTCGGTGGCCTTTGGCGATCCTTTCGATGGCGAGGTGGACCCGGCCATTCTGGGCGAGCTGGCCGGACGCGCCGCCGCCGCGGGCGCGCAGGAAATCGCGCTCGGGGACACGATCGGCGTCGCGACGCCCTGGCAGGTGAAGAAGGCGGTCGACATTGTCCGGGACGCCGCGCCGAAGGCGCGTCTGCGCCTTCACTTTCACAACACCCGCAACACCGCCATCGCCAATGTCTTCGCCGCCGTCGAGGCGGGCGTTGATGTGATCGATGCCTCTGCCGGAGGGATTGGCGGCTGTCCCTTCGCCCCCAGAGCCACCGGCAATGTGGCGACCGAGGATGTGGTCTACATGCTCGAACGGGGCGGCTTCAGCACGGGCATTGATCTGGACAAGATGATCGAGACGGCGCACTGGCTCGAACAGGTCGCGCTCAAGCACCCCATCGAGTCCGCGCTCTCGAAGGCGGGGCCGTTTCCGCCCCGTTGAACCTCACATTCCCCGTCCAGTGGAACCGGACGCGAGATGCCTCGTTAGACAGTTTCTCTACTCGCAACTGACGAGGCCTGAGGCATGGACAGCAAGAGCAATTACTGGCGCTTCGCCGCGATGATCGGGACGTCGTCCCTGGTCATGTTCATCCTGATGTATTTCAATACCTTTGCGCTCGAGCATGTGCGCTGGAGCGAAACCCGCTTCTACATGACCTTCGTCATGGGCGCCGCCATGGCCGTGGTCATGCTGTCCTTCATGTTGGGCATGTACAGGAATGCGAGGATCAATCTCGGCATTTACGCCGGCAGCGCCGTTGTGTTCGTGCTGGCGTTGTTCCTGGTGCGCTCCCAGGTGACGGTGGGTGATCAGTCCTACATGAAGGCCATGATCCCGCACCACTCGATCGCCATCATGACAAGTGAACGCGCCGGCATCGAGGATGTGCGCGTGCGCGAACTGGCGGACGGGATCATTGAGGCCCAGCGCCGCGAGATCAAGGAAATGGAGTGGCTGATCCGCGACATTGCCGAGAACGGACCGGCGACCAGCCAGGCCGAGGCGGAGGCTCGCCCGATGCCTGAATTTGAAGGTCAGCTGAATCCGCAAGAGCCTGCCGGCTCGGATGTGCCCTAGACGATCGGTGATCTAGAGTTCGGACGCGGGCAGCTTGCCGGCGGTCCGGGCCTGGATCTGGAACAGCACCGAGCGCATCACTGCGCCCACCAGAAAGACCGGCCCGAGCACGAAACCCTGCAAGGGTCCGACCACTCCGCCATGCAGGGTGAAATAGCGCGCCAGACCGAGCGCCTTGAAGATCTCCACCTTGATCTGGCTGATCTTGGATGTGGAGCCCACATGGGCGATCTCGACGCGCGGCTCGAAAATCACTTCGCCGCCTGCATCACGGGCGCGCTTGCAGATGTCGATATCCTCGACATGCAGGAAATAGCCTTCGTCAAACCCCTCCAGCCGCTCAAACCCGCGCCGGGTCATCAGCATGGCCGCGCCCGAAACGGTCGGCATGGCGACCGGCCTGGATGGCAGCGGTTCATGCTCGCGGTGAAAGGCGCAGGACAGACCCAGGAAACCGGTCAGGGCCGACCCCAGCGTCAAGGCGCCGCGACGCGCGCCGCGCTGTTCCCGGCCGTCCGGCCCGATCAACCGGGCCCCTACTATGGCCGGCTCTGCTCGCCCCTGAACGGTCTTGAGAAGCCGGCTGGCGTCCCCGGGCTTGAGCACGGCATCAGGATTGAGAAAGAGCAGCGCATCCCCGCGTGCGGCCTGCGCGCCGATATTGCAGCCTTTGGAAAAGCCGAGATTTTCACCGGTATGCACCAGTCTCAGCTTGGCGTCGTGGCGGGCGCGTTGCTCAAGCTGCTCGACCATTTCGGGCGGATTGTCGTGATTGACGAGGACCAGTTCGTCAATGTCCGGGGCGGCGAGGACGGAATCCACGCATTCAAGCAGAACGTCACCCGTGCGGAAGGTCACGATGACGGCTGAAATTCCTGATCGGACTGGCTGATCCACGTCCGTTCCCCCGCTCACTCATCTTCCGGCGCATCATCCGCCGAAAGAATGTAGCCTTGTTTGTCGCGCGCCGGCCCCTCGCGTAGCGCCCAGACTTTCCACCACGCCGCACTGGGGCGGGGCGGAGGAGCCGGATCATACCCCCAGGTCCCGCCGGGCCGACACCGCAGAACGCGGCCCGCCGCCAGCCAGGAGCCGCGCCATAATCCCTGTTCGGTCACGCATCCCACTGCGTAATTCGAACAACTGGGCTGATGACGACATCGTACGCCAAAAGCGTAGAGCACCGGAGACAATCCGATCTGATAGGCGCGAAGCAGTACCAGTCCTACGCGAGTCGGCAAACGTGTAATTCCAGCTCGTTCGCACATTAGAGGCCCAGTTTCACACACGATCAATCCAAATCTGGCCGGGACCGGCTACGCCGCTCTCAGTCCTGCGACAACGCAGCTTCAAACGCCTGCTCGGCGGCGTCAAACGCCAGCATTATGGAGCCGTGCCGCTGACGATAGGATGCGGCGGGTTGAAGCGCCTTGAGGGCGGAAAAACGACCATTCGGCGCCGGGGCGCCCTCTTTCAGCATCAACCTAAGCGCCTCCCGCGTCACGCGAATTTCTTCAAGGTCAGCGCCGAGGGCCGCGCGGGCGAACACGCTGGCGCTGGCCTGGCCTAGGGCGCAGGCCTTCACCTCGAGCCCCAGATCGGCGATGCGGCCATCCGCGACCTTCAGATCCAGCGTCAGCTCGGACCCGCAGATGCGCGAAACCCTGCTGGCGCTGCCGTCAGGGTCCGGCAGGCGGCCGATATGGGGAATATCGGCCGCCAGCTCCAGAAGGTCATTGGTGTAGATCTCGCTCATGGCGATTATGTCCGCACCCCGGCGGGCGATTTCAAGACGTCAGTCCTTGAGCCGCCAGGTCGCCCCTTCCGGCCCGTCATCCACCTGGACGTTCTTGGCGTTCAGGATTTCGCGAATGGCGTCCGCCTTCTCGAAATCCTTGGCCTGACGCGCCGCCAGCCGTTCGGCCAGAAGCTGGTCGATCTCGGCCCGCAGCGCTTCATCAACCGTATCAAGACCGAACCAGGCGTCCGGATCCTGGTCAAACAGGCCCAGCAGGCGCCCCGCCGCCAGAAGCTCGCCCTTGGCCCGGGCCTGCGCATCCTCGCTTTCGGCCTTGTTGGCGCGCCCGGCGATCTCGAACAGGGCCGCCAGCGCCTTGGGCGTGTTCAGATCATCCAGCAGGGCGTCCATCACGGCTTCGGGCGCAGCGACATCGGCCGCCTTGACCCCTTTCAGGCGCCGCAGGACGCCATAGAGCCGGTCCATGGACCGCTGGGTGTTCTCCAGAAGCTTGGCGTTCCAGTCGAGCGGCGCGCGATAATGGCCGGTCATCAGGGCGTAGCGGATCACCTCGCCCTTCACCCCGTTCTGCAAGAGGTCATTGGGCTTGATCACATTGCCGAGCGATTTGGACATCTTCTCGGACGCCATCGACAGAAAGCCGTTGTGCAGCCAGTAGTTCGCCAGAGGCGCGCCCGCATGGGCGCAGACGGACTGGGCCACCTCGTTCTCATGGTGCGGAAAGACGAGATCGCCGCCGCCGGCGTGAATGTCGATGGTCTCGCCGAGTGTGGCCTCGATCATGGCCGAGCACTCCAGATGCCAGCCCGGACGGCCATCGCCGAAGGGCGCTTCCCACACCGGCTCACCGGGCTTGGACGGCTTCCACAGCACGAAATCCGCGGGGTCCTTCTTGTAGGGCGCCACTTCCACGCGCGCGCCCGCGATCATGTCGTCGAGCGAACGCCCGGACAACTTGCCGTACTTGTCGTAGCTGCCGACCGAGAACAGCACATGCCCTTCGGCGGCGTAGGCGAAACCGTCCGCGATCAGCTTTTCGATCATGGCGATCATCTGGGGCATGTGCGCGGTCGCCGCCGGCTCGAGCGTCGGCGGGGTGATGTTCAGCGCCGCGCTGTCCTCGCGATAGATCGCCGCGTACTTGTCCGTGATCACGGAAATATCAACGCCGGCGTCAGAGGCCGCCTTGTTGATCTTGTCATCCACGTCCGTGATGTTGCGCGCATAGACCACATGCTCCGCGCCATAGATGTGACGCAGCAGCCGGAACAGCACGTCAAACGCCACCGGCGGGCGGAAATTGCCAATATGGGCCTCGGAATAGACCGTCGGACCACACACATACATCGTCACCCGGTCGGCATCGATGGGGACGAAGTCGCGCTTCTTGCGCGCTGCGGTGTCGTAAAGCGTGAGGACGGTCATCTGAACTTTTCCAAAGTCTGAGCGCAGCGCAGGGATTTGCGTTGCACCAAGGCGCCGGTCTACAACGTCGTCCGCTTGGGAAAAAGACTTGTTACGGCATTGGACTTTTGAAATGCCGAAACTAACTAAGCGCTGGACGCGGTGAAACCCGCTTCCCGGAGGATAACATCTAGACCCGGCGCGCGCCGACGGCTTCCCCGTCCCGCCCTGCTGGATCCGGAAACCGGTACTTCGTCGTTCTGTCCTGCGCAGGACGGCGCCCGTCAACGAAAGGATCCGCCATTCATGGACGCCATGACTGACAAGAAAACCCTGGCCAACCTCCCTGAGGACGCCATCGTTCGCCCGACCCGTGAAGAAGCTGAAGAAGCAGTGCGCACCCTGCTGCGCTGGGCCGGCGACGACCCCCGCCGTGAAGGCCTTCTGGAGACGCCCAAGCGTGTCGTGAACGCCTATAACGACTGGTTCCGCGGCTATGACGAAGACCCGCACAAGATTCTCGGCAAACGTTTCGAGGATGTGCAGGGTTATGACGACATGGTCATGCTGACCAATATCGATGTGGAGTCTCACTGTGAGCACCACATGGCGCCCATCCTGGGCACGGCCTGCGTCGCCTATCTGCCGGACCGCGCCGTTGTCGGCATCTCCAAGATCGCCAAGGTGGTCGAGGCCTTCTCCAAGCGCCTGCAGACCCAGGAGACCATGACCGCCCAGATCGCCGACGCGATCGAGGACGCGATGAGCCCGCTGGGCGTCGCCATCTTCGTGGACGCCAAGCACCAGTGCATGACCACGCGCGGCGTGCACCACCCGAACGTCTCCACGATCACCACCATGTTCCGCGGCGAGTTCAAGGCGAACGCCGAACTGCGCCAGCGCTTCATGAATCTGTGTGAGCAGTCCAAGCGCTAGGCGCAGGCTGATCCGCAATCAGGCGAAAGCCCGGGAGATCCTCTCCCGGGCTTTTCTTTTACAGACGCCCGCCCAGGGCATTGGCGCGCTCCAGCGCCGCCTGCATGCTTGCTTCAAAGCGATCATCGGCGAACTCCTGATACTCCACCCCCACATGCTCGAACCGGTCCGCGCCCAGATAGCCCGATACCGCCTTTACATGGCCTGTCAGATGGCCCTGCCCGTCCCGGACGCCGCCCGGCTCAAAGCCGAACTCGCCACAGGCCGTCGCAAGGACCAGTGTCTTGCCGGACAGGACGGGCTGGAGCGGGAAGTCGCCCCGCGCCAAATCGAAGGTGAAGGTCTCGTCCTTGCGCACCACGCTATCCACCCAGGCCTTCAGACCCGCCGGCATGCCGTAATTGTACATGGGCGCGGTGATCAGGATGATCTCCGCCTGACGCAATTCGGCGATGGCCTGATCACTCTGCGCCAGAAGCTGTGACTGCGCCGCGCTTCTTTGCGCCTTCGGCGTAAAGGCCGCCGCCACCCAGTCTGAGGTGATGAGAGGCGGCGGGTTCAGGCCCACATCGCGTTCGGTCACTGTCATTGCAGGATGGGTTTCGCCCAGCGCCTGCAGGAAGGCGTCTCCGATCTTGCGGCTGAGCGAGCCTGGCTTGCGCACGCTCGCATCCACTCTCAGGACATGCATGTTTCTCACCTCTCAGATTGTCAGGTTTCAAAAGAGGCGTCTGAATTTCCTCATATTGGCGTCATGCGCTATAGAGATGACTTCACTCCGTAATGAGATTTTCTCATGTCAGCCCATATCTCCCACCGGGCCATGCGAGCCCTTGAAGCAGCGATCCGTCACGGAAGCCTGGCGGGCGCCGCCGGGGAATTGCGGGTGACGCCCACCGCGCTCTCGCATGCGATCAAGACGCTGGAGGGTCAGCTGGGTCTGACCTTGCTGATCCGGTCCCCGCGCGGGGTGAGCGCCACGGCGGAGGGCCAGCACCTGGCCGAGCGCCTGTCCGGCGCCTTTGCCGAGATTGACCTGGCCGTGGCCGAGCTGAAAACCCGGTCCGGCCGCCTCACCCTGGCGGTGACGCCGGCTTTCGCCAGCCTGTGGCTCGCGCCCCGGCTGGCCCGGCTCGCCGCCGACCTGCCCGACCTCAACGTGCAGATCGAACCCTCCTACGCGCCTGTGGACCTCAAGCGCGCCCCGCAGATCGATCTCGCGATCCGCTATGGACCTGCGCAGGAGGGCGATGAGGTTCTGGTCGAGGATGAGTTCGGCGCTTTCGCGACGCCCGCCTTGCGCGACAAGGCGCTGGCGGGGCGCAGCGTGGACCTGCTCAGCCCGAGCTGGCGCATGCCCATCGGCGCGGCGCCCACATGGGCGGACCTGTCGCAACAGACGGGCGCATCGCTCAAGATCGCGCAGGACCGCGTCTTCGAGGATGAGCAATACGCCGTCCAGTGTGCGCTGGCGGGGCAGGGCGTGCTGCTGGGCAGCCCCTATCTGCTGAGCCTTCTGGTCGAGCGGAACCTGCTGGTTCCGGTCGGCCCGGCAGCCCGGCTCAAGGGGCCCGCCTACAGGATTGCGGGGCGTGAAGAGGCCCTTCAGTCGAGCAAGGTGCGCAAGTTCCTCAGCTGGCTCCGCCCCCAGTTCCAGCCCTGATCACGAAAAAGGCCCGGCTGAACCAGCCGGGCCTTTGCGTTTGCAGTCTGCGTCGCCTAGTGCGCCGTGCGGAACGCCGTGCACTCAAAGCAGGTGGCGTAGATGCCGTTGGGATCGTTCATCATGTTGATGGTTTCGATCTCGGCCTGGGCGCCGCGGGCCATATCGCCCAGCAGCCCCGAACCCAGCAGGCCCTCGCCGAAGACCGCAACGCCGGCGCTCTGACCGAACATCTGCAGGAACTGATGGAACGGATCCACCTCGTCACGGAATTCGATGACGCGATAATCGCCCTCTTCCAGGCCCGCACGGGCGGCCGCGGCGGCAATCGCCTCGTCATACCCGCCAAGCTGGTCGACCAGGCCGCGATCGAACGCCTGCTGGCCAGTCCAGATGCGGCCCTGCGCCACAGCATCCACCTCGTCGCGGGTCATGTTGCGCGATTCCGCCACGATGGACAGGAAGCGCTCATAACCGGCCTCGATGGAGGATTGCAGGATCGTGTCCCATTCCTCGGTCACGCCGCCGAACTGGGAGGGCTGACGCGCCGTCTCGGTCAGGGCGATGCCGTCCTCGTAGACGCCGATCTCGGCCAGGCTGTCCTCAAAGGTCGGAATGAAGCCGAAAATGCCGATCGAGCCGGTGATGGTGGTCGGCTCGGCCCAGATCTCATGCGCCGGAGTGGCGATCCAGTAGCCGCCAGACGCCGCCACGCCGCCCATGGAGGCGATGACGATCTTGCCCTCGAGGCGCGCCATTTCCAGCTCCTCGCGGATCAGTTCGGACGCGAAGGCCGAACCGCCGCCGGAGTCGATGCGCAGCACGATGGCCCGCACATCGTCGTCCAGACGCGCGCGACGGATCAGCTCGGCATGCTGATCGCCGCCGATCACGCCGCCATCGCCATTGCCGTCCACAATGCCGCCGACAGCCTTGATCACGACGATCTTGTCGCTCGGGATCAGGTTGAACTCACGATTGGCCTCGACATAGTCGAAGAAGTCGCTGGCGACGAAGCCCAGGGAATCCTCGCTCTCATCGCGGCCGAACCGCTCTTCGAGCAGGTCACGGTAATGACCGCGGCCGATCACTTCATCCACCAGGCCTTCGTTCAGGGACACCGCCGCCGTATCGCCGCCCTGGGCGACCAGCAGCTCGGGGAACTGGTCGGCATAGGTCTGGAGCGCGCCGTCAGACAGGCCGCGCGCCGCTTCCACGCTATCCTGATAGGCGTTCCACAGATCGCCGAACACATAACGGTTGGCTTCTGCGGCCGGCTCGGACATCTCGTCGCCCAGATAGGGCTCCAGCGCCGACTTGAAGGTGCCCACGCGGTAGACGTTCACGGTGACGTTCAGGCGCTCGAGCAGGGAGCGGAAGAAGGTGCGATAGACCGCATAGCCGTTCACATTGGCGCCGCCCATATCGTGCAGATAGATCTGGCTGGCGTGAGACGCCAGGAAATAGCCGGTCATGGAATAGTTATCGCCATAGACGATGATTTCCTTGCCCGCATCGCGGAAGGCGTCCATCTCGTGCGCGATCTGGTGCAGGGCGGCCGGATACCCGCCGCCAAAACGCTCCAGATTCATCACGATGGTGGTGACGTCGTCATCCTCGGTGGCGCGACGGAAGCCCTCGACCACATCGCTCAGAAGCACTTCGGACCCCGGACCGCCGCCCAGCAGGGACGCCGTGAAGGCGTCATTGGGAGAGATGGTGGTGGGTTCCTCCACGACCGGACCTTCGGGCGCGAAGATCAGGACGCCGCTGTCCGCCAGCTCGAACTCGTCGTTCGACAACAGGCCGCCAATGAAGACGATCAGCAGGAAAAGGATCACGAAGATCCCGAAAATGCGCAGAATTCCGTGCTGGAATGCGCCGATATAGCGCCAGATGCGCGCCACGATGTTTTCGTCAGACGACATGGGAACCCCTTATTTCACCCCCGAATTGACCTTCAAATTGGCCCAGCTGCACAGCCCTGTCTAGGCGCGACCGCCTTAAAAGACCGCAACGGTGAATGCGATCAGCCCAGACGCTCGACTTCGGCCACAGGTCCGCCGAGGGCCGGCGTGACCCGCCAGCGACTGTCGAGCCCGGCCTCGAAGGCGGTGTCCTTGATGGTGGAGACCGAAACGAAGTCCGCCACCGCCTCATCCGGCGTCAGGGTCAGCAGCACGAACCCCTTCGCGTATACGCTGTGATGCAGGATGTGCGGATTGGCCTTCAGCGTCATCTGGCCGAAATCGACGCTCGGCGCGTTGACGAACTCATAGTCGGACGGGCTGGTCACGGAGGTCACGCCGAACTCGACGCCGACCCGTTCACCGCCTTCGGTTTTCAAATCCACGGTCCAGAAATTATGACTGTCACCGGTCAGCACGATGAAATCGGCGTTCGCCTCGCGCGCCGCGCTGAACAGGCGTTCGCGCTCGGCCGGAAAGCCATCCCAGGTGTCCAGCGTCATCGGCACGCCGAACTGGGTCTGCCGGGCGAAATCCCAGATCTGCCCGCCCGCCAGACGCATGCCCCAGCGCAGCCAGAGCGGCGGCTCCTTGGTGTAATCGGGCGCGGTGGCCGAGCCCATCAGCACCTGGTTGGCGAAAATCCGCCAGGGCTTGCCGGCTGCGACCGACTGCTCGAGCGTGCGGATGACGAAGTCGAACTGCTCGGCGCCCAGCAAGGTCCGGTCCTCGCCGCCCACCCGCGCCTGCAGCCAGTTGCGCACGGTCTCCTGCACGAGAGGATCCTCGGGATCGGAATCGAGCGGCACCGGGAAATCATCCAGCGTCATCTCGTCAGAGCGCGCCAGCAAACGGCTTTCCAGGAAGATGAGCGTCGCCAGATCCCCGATCTCGAGCGCGCCATAGCGCGCCCGGCGATCCTGCGGCTCACGCACCGGCAGCCAGCCGTAATAGGCGCGCAGCGCGGCGTCCACACGGTCAGACCAGGCGCCCTCGCCCTCCTCCGGGTCGTGGTTCTCGGCGCCAGTGAGATGGGCGTTGTTGGCGGTCTCGTGATCATCCCAGATGGTCAGCCAGGGGGCCGCCGCCTTGAGCGCCTTCAGGTCCGGGTCCGCGCCATACTGGGCGTAGCGGGTGACATAGTCCTCATAGGTGACGATCTCGTGGGCCGGTTCGACCACCCGCCCCAGGCGCTCGTCATCCTCCATGGCGTAACCGCCGCGGCCATATTCGTAGAGGTAATCGCCCAGATGCACGACAAGATCGATATCGCCGCGATCCGCCGCGGCCCGGTAGGCGTTGAAGAAGCCCGCCGGATAATTCGAGCAGGAGAAAGCCGCGATGGTGAAACGGTCCACGCCGGCTTCAGGCAGGGTGCGCGTGCGCCCCGTCTCGCTTGTCGCATCGCCGAAGTGGAAGCGATACCAGTAGTCCCGCCCCGGCTGCAGCCCGTCTGCGAGCAGCTTGAACGGGGTCATGCCGTTCACGGTCGCCGCGGCCGGCGCCGCCTCGGCCTCGAGAAGGATCGAACTGAAGGCGTCATCCTCGGCGACCTCCACCCGCACCGGCGCGTCCAGCGCCTCGGCGGTGATGGCGGTCCACAGCATGATAGAGCTCTGGTCCGGATCCCCGCTGGCCACGCCATGCTTGAAGGGACCGTCAGCGGGCGGGCGCGGCGCGAAGCTCGGCTCTTCGCGGCTGCAGGCCGTGGCGGCCAGGCCGAGCCCTGCGGCGCCCGCCAGCGCGGCGCGACGCGTCAGCTTGAATTGCTGTGACATGTCATCCCCCTGTGATCGGCTCGATCGAGCGAGCTCGGGCAAAGTAGAAACCAAACAAGAAGGCCGGCGCAAGGCCCCTCTCCCCGCGCCGGCCACAGCCCCGTCCCCCCGGACGAGTCTTGATGCGTCAGCCTAGAAGCTGGCGCCGATGCGGAAGCCGTAAGTGCGCGGCGCGCCGGCGATGAAGGTCGGCAGACCAAAGCCCGCGCCGGTGTTGCCGGCGTCGATCAGGTATTCCTGATCAGCGATGTTGTTGCCGTAGATCTCCGCAAAATAACGCTCGGACGGATCGTCATAGCGCACCCGGGCCCGCAGCAGGCCGTAGGAGTCCTGACGCACCCCGACAAAGCGGTCATTGTCGTTGTCGGTGAAGACATGGGACTGCCAGGAGAAGCTCGGCAGGATGGTCACCGTGCCCCAGGGCCGGGTCAGGACTTCCCAGCGCGCGCCCAGCGAGAAGGAGTGCTCGGGCGCATACCGGAACCGGTTGCCGCCCAGCTCCTGAGCCACGCCGTTCGAGGTCTTGTCGAACTTGGCGAGGTTGTAGGAATAGGTCGCCATCAGGTCGAGCGTGTCGGTGATGCGGAAATCGCCCTGCAGCTCGAGGCCCCGCTGGGTCGCGGAACCGGAGTTCTGCGGCACGAAGGTGCTGGTGAGCGGGTCGAACACCGAGGTGCGGAAGTTGTCGTACTTGGACTCGTAGATGGAGGCGGTCAGCGTGCCGCGATCCAGCGTGAAGAAGGCGCCCACTTCCAGGGAGTCCACGATCTCGGCCGGAGAGGTGCTGAACAGGGTCGGCGAATTGGAGTCGATCGAGATCAGATCCGGGCTGCGACCGCGGGCATAGCTGACCCAGGCGTTCATGCGATCGCTCACCTCGTAGGCGGCGTTCACGCGATAGGTCCAGTCATCAAAGTCCGCGCTGGAGCTGATTTCGGCGCCGTTCGGCGAGCTGGTCAGGATCAGCGCCTGGCCAAAGGTGACGCGGTTCGGCCCCATGCTGGTGCCGCCATAACCGGACGCATTCTTGCTTTCGTCGGTATAGCGAAGACCGGCCGTCACGGTCAGGCGGTCAGTGACGTCAAAGGAGGCGTCGGCGAAGAAATCGAGCGCCTCGGTCGAACCAGCGTTCGCGGATTCCTCGGTGTAGTTGGGGCGCAGCGGCACCAGGCCCATGCCCTGGGACAGGGCGGCGATGGAATACGGGAACGGGTTGGCGAGATCGGTCAGCGCCGAAGCCGGAACACCGAGCAGGCCGGCGAGCGTGTTCACATTGCCGAACTGGCCCAGACGCACGAACAGGGCCTGGGTGACGGCCTCGTTGTAGATCGCCGGGATGCGCTGGGTGTTGGCTTCGTAGAAATAGGTGACGCCGCCAAACGCGGTGAAGCGGCCGCCATTGTCAAAGCTCAGGCGCATTTCGTGGCTGGTCTGGCGACCGGTCGCGTCTTCGCCGAAGTTCAGGGCCTCGAAGCCGATGCCGAGCGGGTCGAAGATCTCGACCGAGTCGTATTCGCGATAGCCGGTCACGGTGGACAGGTTCCAAGACGGGTTGATGTCCCAGCTGGTCAGGGCGGTGATGCCCCAGACTGTCCGGTCCAGACCCAGGCCCTGATTGCTCTCAAACCCGTCGATCACGCGCAGATCGGCTGCGGAATACGGATTGGTGCTGCCGCCTTGCGGGGCGATGACGCCCGATTTGAACGAGCTGCCCGGACCGCTGTCCTGCTGCCAGTTGCCGATCAGGTCGAAGCTGAAAGAGCTGGTCGGCTCGCCGGAGAACACCACCCGGCCCGCCAGAACGTCCCGACCCTGCAGGTCGTCGCCATCGCCCAGATTGGGGATGTAACCGTCGCGCACGCGGTTCACTGCGGCGACGCGCAGGCCGTAAGTGTCGGCGATGGCGTAGTTCACATGGCCGCCCACTTCATAGGCGTCGTAATTGCCGAGACCCGCGAAGACGCTGGCGGAGTTCTCGAACGCCGCCTTGTTCTGGATGATGTTGATGCCGCCGATCAGCGCGCCGCGACCGAACAGGGTCGGCTGCGGGCCCTTGGCGACTTCCAGCCGCTCGATGTCGAACAGTTCCACATAGGAGCCGCGCGAGCGGGAGATGGACAGGCCGTCCTGGAACATGGCCACGCGCGCTTCGGCGGTCGAAACGCCGCTGTCGGTGGTGATGCCGCGCAGGGAGTAGCCGGTATTGTTCGGGCTCTGCTCCTGGATGACGAGGCCCGGCGTGAACAGGGCCATGTCTTCCATGTTGCGGATGTCGAGACGCTCGATCAGCTCCTCGTTGAACGCCGACACGTTGATCGGAACGTCAGCGAGGGATTGCTCGCGGAACTGGGTGGTCACGGTGATCACGTCGGCGACCTGCTCATTGACCTCGGTTTGCGCGAAGGCGGTCGAGGCCGGTGCGAGGGCGAGAAGAGCGGCGCACGCAGACAGGCGAGCTTTGAACGTCATTGTAAGGACCCCTGAACTTGTTACATAGCGCACACGAGATGTGCGCAGACCGGCTGCTGGTAGGGGTCAAGTGTGACGCTTCGCTAACGACTCGAACAAAGAATGGTTACGGTTCGGCGTAATGCAGATGACGTTACCCAAATGCCACTGGATATGCATATACGAATAGGTCAATTCATTTGAAAATGAACGCCAAGACTTCACGAGAACAGATTGCAACTTCCGCTGACGCCGGTGAGCGGCTTGATCGCTGGATGGCCGCGATCTGGAAGGATCTGTCACGCTCACGCTGCAAGGCGCTGGTCGAGCAAGGCTGCCTGTTCGTCGATGGAGAGGCGCTTACGGATCCCTCCGCCAAGGTGCGCGAAGGCGTCTATCGCCTTGATGTGCCGGCTCCGGTGGAAGCCACGCCCAAGCCCGAGGACATCCCGCTCGAGGTCCTGTTCGAGGATGACCATCTGATCGTCATCAACAAGCCCGCCGGCATGGCGGTGCATCCGGCCGCGGGCAACTGGACGGGCACGCTGGTCCACGCCCTGCTGTTTCACTGCGCGGGGTCCCTGTCGGGAATCGGCGGGGTGGAGCGCCCCGGCATTGTCCATCGCCTCGACAAGGACACCTCCGGCGTCATGGTCGCCGCCAAGACCGACAAGGCGCATCAGGGCCTGTCCGCACAATTCGCCGCCCACACGGTCGAGCGCGCCTATCTGGCGTTCACCCGTTCCGCCCCCCAACCCCGAACAGGCCGGATCGAGACGCGACTGGCGCGATCAAGCCATGATCGCAAGAAGATGGCGGTGATCGATGCGCCCGGCTCTCAAGCCGGCAAGCACGCCATCACCAATTACGAGACGCTGGCGACCTTTGGTCAGGAGCCCGGCAAGTCTGTGGGCCACCCCATGTGCGCGCTGGTCCGCTGCCGGCTGGAGACCGGACGCACCCACCAGATCCGGGTGCACATGGCCCATATCGGCTGCCCGCTGCTGGGCGACCCGGTCTATGGCCGGGGCCGCTCCACGCCGCTCGCAAAGCTGGACAGCGGCAAGGACTTCAAGGATTTCCGCCGCCAGGCGCTGCATGCCGCCGTGCTGGGCTTTGACCACCCGGTGACCGGCGAACAGGTGCGGTTCGAGACCGAGCTGCCCAAGGACATGCAAAGACTGCAAGGGTTTCTGGAGCGGCTCTAGAGCGCCATATTCCGTGCACGGAGAGCTGCCTTCGACCAGCGCCGCGCCCACAGGATGAACAGCCCGGCCGTTGCGAACATCATCAAGCCATAGATGGCGGCGGGCATGGCGTAGTCGATATCGCCCAGCAGCGAGCTCGCCACCACGATCGCCAGCGTGGCGTTCTGCAGGCCGCATTCCAGCGTCAGGGCCACGCGCTGGCGCATCTTGAAGGCCATCCAGCTCGACACCGCGAACGCCACCGCCATGGCGGCGACATTCAGCGCCAGCGACACCGCACCCGCCTGGGTGAGACGCCGCAGGGTCTCGCCAATCCCTTCATTGAGCACGGTGGCGATGACCACCGCGGTGAAGACCAGCCCGGACATGAAACGCGAATGACGCTCCAGCGCCACAGCCGGTTTCGGCGCCAGCTTGCGCAGGATCATGCCCAGTCCGACCGGTATGACGGTCAGTGCGAAGATCACCACGCCCGTTGAGACCATCCCCACCTGCGGCGCGTCCGGTCCCATGAACAGGGCGAGCGCGACCATCAGCACCACCGGCACGGTCACCACCGAGGCGAGCGAGGTGATCGCGGTCAGGGAGACCGACAGCGCGACATCGCCGCGCGCCATGTGCGTGAGCAGGTTCGATGTCGTGCCGCCCGGACAGGCCGCCAGCAAAACCACGCCGACCTTGACGATGGGCGGGATGGGCAGGAAGGCCACGAGTGCGATCGCGATCAGCGGCAGGGATATGAATTGCAACGCCGTGCCGACGAGAAAGGCCCTGGGCTGCAAGGCGATGCGTTTGAAGTCCGCCGGCGTCAGCCCCACCCCGAGAGTGAACATGATGAACGCTAGGGCGAGCGGGAGCAGAACTTGCGCAAACAGAGTATCCATGCGCCAACCCTAAAGCGCTTAAGAGAGCGCATAAAGTGACAATCGGATTAGGGGCTTGAGCACCCTTTCAGGCTAGACGCCCAACGCCAGCACCCAATCGTCATAGATGCGTCCGCCCACATCGAACTGTCGCGTGCCGATCTTGTCGAAGCCCATGCGCTCATAGAAGGCGAGCGCCCGTTCATTCCCCTGATACACCCCCAGCAGAAGTCGCGACGCCCCCTCTGCGCGGGCATGGTTGACCGCCTCGGCGATGAAGCGGCGCCCCAGGCCCGAGCGGTGCAGGCTCGCCAGTACATAGATGCGCTTGATCTCGAGATCGTCAGGCCGTGTCTCGACCGGAAGGTCCGGCGGGGTCAGGTGCAGATAGCCCACGGGCGCCGCGCCCGGCGCCATCTCGGCCAGCCAGAGCGCATGACTGCGCGTTTCAAGCGCCTGTCCGTAGACCTCCGGCGTGTGACGCTCGGCGCAATGACGGATGATCGCGCCGCCGTCGACGACGCCCGCATAGCTTTCCAGAAAGGTCGTCGCCCCCACAAGGGCGAGGGCGTCCTGATCGCCCGATCGGGCCTGTCTCACGGTAATGCTCATGAGGTCAGTTTTCGCGGGCTTTCGCGCGAGAGCAATACATTGTTTCCGCTGAGAGCCTTAATCTGGGCGCCGTTTTCTGGTTTATTGCAGGATGTGTCAGATCGGGTTTCAGCTTCACTGGCTTGTGACCCCTACCAATCTGCAAATCGGCTACCTAAATGAACGCGGCGCTGGTCATTCCGTCGGCGCCAAGGGCTCACTGGGGAGTGACAACCATGGCAAACATGAAAACGGCGCTGACCATGTCGCCCGAAGCCGGTCTGTCGCGATATCTCGCGGAGATCCGGAAATTCCCCATGCTGGAGAAGGATCAGGAGTTCATGCTGGCCAAGCGCTGGCAGGAACACGAGGATTCTGACGCCGCCCACCAGCTTGTCACCTCGCACCTGCGTCTCGTGGCCAAGATCGCCATGGGCTATCGCGGCTATGGCCTGCCGATCGCCGAGGTGATCAGCGAGGGCAATGTGGGCCTGATGCAGGCGGTGAAGAAATTCGATCCGGACAAGGGCTTCCGCCTGGCGACCTACGCCATGTGGTGGATCCGCGCCTCGATCCAGGAATACATCCTGCGCTCCTGGTCGCTGGTGAAAATGGGCACCACCGCCGCGCAGAAGAAGCTGTTCTTCAACCTCCGCCGGATGAAGAGCCAGATGCGCGCGCTGGACGAGGGCGATCTGCGCCCCGATCAGGTCGAGGAAATCGCCACCAAGCTCGGCGTCACCGATGACGACGTCATCTCCATGAACCGTCGCCTGTCCGGCCCCGATGCGTCCCTTAACGCGCCGATGCGCGCGGATGGCGAGGCGGAATGGCAGGACTGGCTGGCCGATGATGATGCGGATGACGCCGAGGACGAGCTCGCGGAATCCGATGAATTCTCCATGCGCATGACCCTCCTGCAGGAGGCCATGGGCGCGCTGAACGAGCGTGAGCAGAACATCATCCAGGAACGCCGCCTCACCGAGGAGCCGAAAACGCTCGAGGATCTCGCCCAGGTCTATGGCGTCAGCCGCGAACGCATCCGCCAGATCGAGGTGCGCGCGTTTGAAAAGCTGCAGAACGAGATGAAGCGGCTGGCCGAGGAACGCGGCCTGATGCCGGCCTAAGCCGCCGGCTCAGCCTTCCGCCCCGTGATCGCCTGCAGCGCCCGCGCGCGAACCACGCCCAGGGTCAGGCAGAGCTGCGCGCCGTAATAGGTGGCCCAGACGATGACGCCGCCCCAGTCGAGCCCGTTCTCGAACACGAGCACGCCGCGGAACCAGCGCATGGCCAGCACCGAATCCGACACCACGAACAACAGGGCCCCGATCACGATGAGATTGGGGCCTTTGATCATCCCTGCGGCCATGGCCATCACCAGGATGATGCCCAGATAGATGCTGGCCGGCGCAATCAGCGCGCCCATGCCGCCATTGAGCCACAGCCACATCGCCACGCCATAGACGAACAGGCCGCCCGCCAGCACTAGGCCCTCGCGCTTGATCCCGCCCTTCAGGACCATCAGCGCGAAAATGGCGATGTAGGTGAGATGTGCGGCGCCAAAGAAGCCGATCCCGGCTTCCAGTTGAGGGGGCCGCATGGCGAGGGCGTAATCCCCACCCGCCGACAAGAGCAGCGCCACAGCCAGCACAGGCGCGCGTTTGAGCAGCGCATAGACGCCCAGCAGGATGATCCCCAGCGCCTTGGTCAGCGCCAGCCCCGGCATGGAGGCCGTCGTCAGGTCCAGGCCCAGATAGATCACCGAGGCCGCGACCGACACCCACAAATAGATCGGGGCCGCCCAGTCGGGAAAGAGCGGTTCGGTGCGGGCATAACGGTCAGCGACTGGGTCGGTCATTTCAGATCTCGTCACAAAGGAGCGCCAATGAGGTCAAAGGCGTGCCGCGTTCCTGCGCAAGCGTCAAGGCATACGGCAGTTTTACAGGCTCAAGGGTTTGTTTCCCCGTCCGAATGTGTTTGTTTTCCTATCCCCGCCCGGAGCCTGATGCATGATCCTGTCCGCCTTTGCTGCTCTTACCCTCGCCGCTGCGCCGGCGGAAGGCCTCGAACCCCCTTTCCAGGAGCTCTTGGCGGCGGCTGCGGCGGAGGATGACGAGGCGGTCTTCACCAACGCCATCCATCTGCTGTCCCTGACGCAATCGGCGGAACGGATCGCAGTTGGCGCCGCGCGCCTGTCTGATCATCACGCGATCATAGCCCGCAGAACGCTGGGCCTGCCGGTCGCGCCCGTGACGCCTGTTCCGCCCCCCGCCATGATCGCGGTGGACGCCGAGCTGCAAGAGGCGGCGGTCGAGAACGAGCTGACCTCCAGGGTCGACCCGTTCTGGATCGCCGCCCCGACCTCCGCCGTCCTGCTGCTGACCCAGGCTGAATCCGAGCTGTGGACCGGCAAGGTCCGGCTGGGCGTGCGCGCTGACAGCGGAGACACCGATCGGCTGGACTATACGCTGGGCCTGGATGCGGAGCGCGAACTGGTCGGCTGGGGCTTTGAATCCAGCATCATCTATTCCTATTCCGAAGTAGACGACAATGTGGGACGGGACGAGCTGATCCTGAAAGCGCGCGGCGAGCGCGAGGCCGGTGACCGCTGGACCCTGTTCACCAATACAGAATGGGAGCGCGACCAGGTCTCGGGCTTTGACTGGACGGGTTTCATGGGCGTCGGCGCCGGCTATCGCGCCCTGCAGCGCGACAAGGCGGAATGGACGATCCGCGCCGCACCCGGCCTGAGATACATACAGGAAGCGGACAACGGTTCCTATTATGAGGGCGCATTCGACCTGCTGTCCGATGTCGAGCTTCAGCTCAGCGACAGCATGCGGCTGGAATCCGAAACCCGGTTCCTGGCTTCCAACAATGCGCGCGCCGACCAGCTCTTCAAGCTGAACACCGATCTTGGGGATCTGTGGTCGCTGGAGCTGCGCTACCGGTATCGCTACGAATTTGACCCCGAGCCGGGCTTCGAGGCCGGTGACAGTCGCACCGACCTCGCCCTCGTCCGGGAGTTCTGATCACGCCTGCGGCTATTTCTTGATCGGCTCGGGCTTGCCAGGCTTGCCCGGCCCGCGCGGACGCAGGCCGCCATTTCCGATCCGTCCCGCGGCGAAGTCCGCCACCAGCGGAACCCAGCGATCCGACCGCGCCGCGATATAGATGAAGGGTCCGTCCGGATTGGAGCGGAAATTGGAATCGGTCGCCACCACGCGCCACTCGCCATTGCGTTCGATCATGAAGGGGGATCCGGAATCCCCGCGCGTGGTGTCGCAATTGTGCGCCATGGTGTTGTCGTCGAAGACCTCGACCATGCGGCAATCAAGATTGCCCGACAGATGCTCGCCGGTGTCCCAGGAATATCCCGCCTGACGGATGGGCGCACGCAGGGCCGCGCGCGGGCCCTCGACATCCACCAGCGCCTCGAAACCCACATGACCCAGCTCCGCGCCCAGCGGCTGGTCAATGCGCAGCATGGCCCAGTCCGTGCCGTCGCGGTCATCGCCGGCATTGAAGACCTCTTCATCCCATTCGGAATCCATGAGGTAGTCGATTACCCGGGCCGAGCGACCGCCGCCCGGCAGGTTCTCGCCGGTATGGAACACGCCGGCTGCATTGATGCGCCCGTTCTCGGAAACGCAATGGGCCGCCGTGATCAGCACATCCTCGTCAATGAGAGTGGCGGTGCAGGTCCCGCCAGCGTCAAAGACGATGTAGCCCACAACGCTCCACGGGAAGACGCCCGTATCCATCAGCACCCGGTCATCATGACCGAAATAATGATCCTGAATGGTCATCGGGCGCTCGCGACCGATGCAGTCGGCGCGGTCGGTCCGCGCCTCGCAGGCGCCATTGCCCACGCCCGGCTCCTCGCAAACGCCGTTGAAAGCCGTCTCGCACTGGTCATTGCGGAAACGCAGCTCGATCAGCGCGCCGCAATCGGTGCGGTCCGTGGCCTGGGTGCAGGCGCCCGTGCCGAAGCCGGGCTCATCACATTCGCCGTCATTGGCCCACTGGCAGGAATCATCCTCGACGCCCGCCATCAACCGCCAGCAATCGGAATGATCCGTGCCAGCCACGCAGGCGCCGGTGCCCAGACCCGGCTCGTCACACTCATTGTCATTGGCGTATTGGCAGCTGTCATCGCCGGCAATGGCGCTGGCTCCGGTCGCGGGACGCGCCCCGGGCTTGGTCACCTGGTGCAGGATGTCCTGATAGTCCCGGCTGGTGAACGTCTCGCCCTGCGGCCAGCTCAATTGCTGGGCGACGGCGCCGCCCGCCAGCATCACAAGTCCGGCGGCTGCAGCCAAAACAGATTTAAGCATAGGATCCCCAATCACTTTTGGCGCACGCCCCCTTGCGCCGGTCAAGCTCAGTATCGTTCATCTGGTTGAATAGAACATGAAAGCCTAGCCCAGCATGCGTTCAGGCGCGATGCGTCATTGTCGTCCCCATCAGGCCGGAAGGCCAAGGATGAAGGAGACACACAATGCAACTGTTCGCAAAACTGGCTGCGGCGGCCGCCTTCGCCGGACTTGCCGCCACCGCCCTGCCCGCCGCGGCGAACGCCGCCGATCTGACCGTCTCGGTCAGCACTGCGGCAACGGCTCAGGCCCATGGCCACCGCCGCGGCTATGAGCCCCATCATCGCGGGTATCGCTGGAACGGCCCGGAGGGCCATTTCGTGGTCTACGCCAATGCCTGCCCGGATCTGCGTGAGGACCGCCGCGACCGCCGACGCGATACCGGCTGGCGGGATCGCCGCGAGGACCGCCGGGACAGCCGGATCATCGATTGCCCGGACCGCGCCTGGGATTACGTGCCCAGCCGCCGGGAAGCCCGGGACGGCCGGACCGGCGATCGCCTGCGCCCGGATCGCGCCTATCTTGATCGTCGCACGGGCGGCTATTACGCCGAGACTCGCTGGGGCGCGGTGCCCGTGCAGGTCGTCCACGGCCGTCGCGGATACGACCATTATGGTCGCGGTCATGGCCGCGGACGCGGTCGCGACCATTACGGCCATGGCCGTCACTAGGACCTAGAGCCGGATCACCCCGTCCAGATAACGCAGGGCGGACCCGACGAGCAGAACACGGCCCGATGCCCCGGCGCGCACCTCGAGCGCGCCGGAGCGCGGGCCGACCTGCCGCGCCTTCAGCGCGGTCTTCTCAAGACGCTGGAACCAGTACGGCGCCAGCGTGCAGTGCGCGGAGCCCGTCACCGGATCCTCGTCCACCCCGCTGGCGGGGCCGAAGAAGCGGGACACGAAGTCCGACGCCCGTCCCGGCGCCGTGGCGATCACATTGGTGCGGGCGGCCTCGAGCGCCTTTATGTCGGGATTGAGCCCCACCACGGCGGCTTCATCGGCGAACACCAGCATCTGATAGCGATTGCCGTGCACGCGTTCGATCTCGTAAACGGCTTCCGGCTCGCCGCCGCCCAGCGCGTCAACCACGGCGGGATCGGCCTTGCCCGGCTCATATCCGATCACCGGGAAATCCATCTGGTACCGGCCATCCTCCAGACGCGAGACCTTCAGCAATCCTGACAGGGTGTGAAAGCGCGCCTCCGGTCCCACCACGCGGCCGGTTTCAAACAGCCAGGCGGCCGAGGCCAGCGTGGCGTGTCCGCACAGCTCGACCTCCAGCCCCGGCGTGAACCAGCGCAGAGACCACTGATCCTTCTCTCCCATGGGCTTGAGATAGGCTGTCTCGGACAGGTTGTTCGATTGCGCGATCCCCAGAAGGTCGGCATCCGACAGATCACGATGCAGCAGGACAACCCCGGCCGGATTGCCCGAATGCGGCTTGGGTCCGTCGGGAAAGGCGTGAATCTCTGCGTAGGAAAATTCCATCAATGCTCCTCCCGGTAGCGTTGCAGGAAGCGGCCGTCGAGCCAGCGCTTGAGCGTGAGGGCCGGTTTGCCCTGAAAGGCGAGATCGCCATAGCGGGCCAGGCCCGTGCCGTCGCCCACATCCAGGATCGAGAGCCAGCGCGATTGCGGCGTATACCGCCGACGCGTCGTACGACCGCCCGCCGCATTGATCAGATTCTGGATCAGGATGGGCGCCGCGCGCACGCCGAACACGCCCAGCCTGGGCCGAGGGTGATCCACCATGCGCGCGCAATCACCCACAGCGAACACCGAGCCATCGCCCGTCCAGGACAGGTCTTCATTCACCGGCAAGCCGTCACCGGACGCGTCAAATCCGTCGGGAAGATTGGCGCTCAGCCCGGTCGCGGCCACCAGAATGTCCACGGGCGCGACCCTGCGTTCCCCGAAATGGATGAGACCCATCGACAGATCCTGCACTCTGCGGGGCACATACTCGACACCACAGCGCGCCATCGCGTCGCGCGCCAGGTCGCGCGCCTTGTCCGGCCAGCCCGGCAACAGATCCGGGCCGGCAAGCACCATTTGCGGGTGCGCGCCCAGCCGGCGCTGCAGGCTGGCGAGCGACAGCGCGATCTCCAGCCCTGTCGCACCGGCGCCGGCGACCGCAAGACGCAGGCGCCCTCCGGCGGTTTCGACCGTCGCCCGAAGCGCGGCGAGCGCACTGACCGGTTTGGCGGGAATGGCGCCCGCCTCCAGAAGCGGCGTGTGGGCGATATGGCTGCCGGTATTCAGCGACAGCACATCATAACTGAGTTCCAGGCCGTCCTCGAGCCGGACCGTCCGGGTCACAGGATTCACCGAGGCGACCCGTTGGCGCACATGCAGGAACGGACCAGCCATGTCCGCCGGATTCAGTCGCGCCGCAGCGGGATCAAGCGCTCCGGAGAGCACGCCCGTGGCGGCGCCGGAATACCAGAAGGCGCCCGGGTCAATCAGCGTCAGCGTCAGGCCCGCATTGGCGAAGCGCTTTGACTGGCGCAGCGCCTCCATATGGGCATGACCCGCCCCGATCAGAACGACTTGACGGGTCACGGGGCGGGAACCTCGGCGTACACGGCGAGAAAGTCGGCGAATTCCTGCGGTCGGCGCGAGCGGGCGGTGCGCCAGTCATAGGCGCCGCCCGCATTCACCACGCGGCCATCCGCATCGGCCACCACGATCGCGGGCGCCCCCTCGATCTTCTCCAGTCCATAGCCCGCCGCCAGATCGATATTCCTGTCATAGCGACCCACATCAATCAGCACGATCTCGTAGCGCTCGGACAGGAAGTCCTGCAGCTGCGGCAACGCCAGCACGCTCGCGAAGCGCCGCGCGTCCGGGCACCAGTCCGCGCCGAACACCGCCAGCACCCGCTTGCCGTTGCGGGCCGCGTATTCCGCATTCCCGAGTGCGCCTTTCGGTTCTGGGGCGGACGCATAGGGCGTTTGCAGATCGGCGATCGCGATGTCATCGGGCAGAAAGGGGCGGGTCATGCGGCGCTCCGGATTCACTCTTGTCACTGGACCGGGAAACTGCGCTCTTCCGGCTCAAAGGTCCAGATTGATCGGGTGCGACCGGTCTTCACGCCTGTGTCAGGGCCGGAAAACTTCAGCTCGGCGCCAAGCGCCTGCTTGCCCCTCACGCGCTCGGTCCGCTACCACCTCGGGCAGAGACGACGCATCGCCCGCTCGCCGCTGGTCATCGCACCGGCGCCGGGCCATATAGGGCCGTAAGAGACGAAGAAGGATATCCACGCATGGCGGCGAAAGAGACCGGCCTGAGCTTCTCCTGGGAAGACCCGCTTCACCTTCAGCAGCAGCTGAGCGAAGAGGAGCGCATGATCGCCGACAGCGCCCGCAGCTATTGCCGCGAGAAGCTGCAGCCGCGCGTGGTCGACGCCTATCGTGAGGAAAGCTTTGATCGCAACATCATGACCGAGATGGGCGAGATGGGGCTGCTGGGCGCCACCGTGGCCGAGGAATATGGCGGCGCGGGCCTGTCCCATGTGGCCTACGGCCTGATCGCGCGCGAGGTGGAAGCGATTGATTCCGGTTACCGCTCGGCGATGAGCGTGCAATCCTCGCTCGTCATGTATCCGATCGAGGCCTTCGGCACGGAAGAGCAGAAAAAGAAATACCTGCCCAAGCTCGCCACCGGCGAATATGTGGGCTGTTTCGGCCTGACCGAGCCCGATGGCGGTTCGGATCCGGGCGCCATGCGCACCACCGCCAGGAAGGCCGAGGGCGGCTATGTGCTGAACGGCGCAAAGATGTGGATCACCAACTCGCCGATCTCCGATCTGGCGGTGGTCTGGGCCAAGCTGGACGGCGAGATCCGCGGCTTCATCGTCGACAAGGGAACCGAAGGCTTCGATTGCCCCAAGATCGAAGGCAAGCTGTCGCTGCGCGCCTCGATCACCGGCTCGATCTCGCTCAATGACGCCTTCGTGCCCGAAGAGAACCTGCTGCCGCATGTGAAGGGCCTGCGCGGTCCGTTCTCCTGCTTGAACAAGGCGCGCTACGGCATCGCCTGGGGCGCCATGGGCGCGGCCGAGTTCTGCCTGCACGCCGCCCGCGACTACGCCATGGAGCGCGTCGTCTTCGGAAAGCCGATCGCCGGAACCCAGCTGGTGCAGAAGAAACTCGCCGACATGCAGACCGAGATCGCGCTCGGCTATCAGGGCGCGCTGGCGCTCGGCCGCATGCTCGATCAGGGCGCCTGGATCCCTGAAGCGATCTCCATGATGAAGCGCAACAATTGCGGCAAGGCCCTGGCCATCGCCCGCGAGGCGCGCGACATCCATGGCGGCAACGGCATCGCCGAGGAATACCACATCCTGCGCCACGCCATTAATCTTGAGACCGTGAACACCTATGAGGGCACCCATGACGTGCACGCCCTCATTCTGGGCCGCGCCATGACCGGGATTCAGGCTTTCTCTTAAGCCTGATCTCCTTCGCGCTCGCACAACAAAAAACCCCGGCGCCAAGGCGCCGGGGCTTTTTTGTTTCGGGTCTGTCGCCGTGGAAAAGCGCGTTAGCGCGTTTCCCAGTACGGACGCCGTGCCGTCAGGTTCAACGCCAGCGGGTCAGGCCGTGTCAGCCGTCCCGTTGCGAAGAGCACGACCAGGGTCAGCGCCATGCCGACCAGGGCCAGGATGCTGGTCACTTCAGCGGACGCCAGACGCGGCGCCAGCAGTGCGAAGGCCAACCAGGCGGCAATCAGACCCACACCAACAAGATGAGACATGTGGACCTCCTGTATTGCTCACCGTTATAAAAGTGTCACCTTTCGCGGTCGGCGTCAAGTTTTTTGGCAGGGTACGGATAAATTTTTTCCCGCGAAGACAATCCGCCTCACCCCTAATTTCTTGACGATTCACCACATTCAGGCGCAAACAACGCCCCAGGCAGGATGCAGTTCCGGGGCAAAGCCATGCATGCAGAACAGATCTATCTTTCCCGTCACGGCGAAATTGCATCGCTGGTGCTCAATCGCCCGTCCAAGCACAACGCCCTGACCGAGGCAATGTGGCGGGAAATCCCCGACCTGCTGGCTGAAGCGGAAGCCGATCGCGACATCCAGGTGCTGATCGTCCGCGGCAAGGGCGGCGCCTTTGCGGCGGGCGCGGATATTTCCGAGTTCGAGGAGGTCTACGCCACCGCCGAACGCGCCGCCGCCTATTCGCGCGCCATCGGAGAGGCGCTAGACGGTCTGGCGCGTTTTTCCAAGCCCACGATCGCCGCCATTGAAGGGGCCTGCGTGGGCGGGGGCTGCGCGCTGGCGCTGGCGTGCGATCTGCGGTTCGCGGCCCAGGGCGCGCGGTTCGGCGTCACTCCGGCCAAGCTGGGCCTGGTCTATCCCTTCAACGACATGCGCCGTCTCGTCAGCACGGTGGGCGCGTCCGCCGCCAAGGACCTTCTGTTCACCGCCCGGCTTGTCGATGCAGAGACGGCGCTCCAGATGGGCCTGATCAACCGGCTGATGCCGCAGGGCATTCTCGCCGAGGCGGTGGAGGAATATGTCAGCCATATCACCCAGACCTCCAGCCATACCGCGAAGATCACCAAACAGATGATCGCCCTGATCGAAGCGGGTCAGGACGAGGATTGCGAGCAGACCCGGCAGCTCTTCCTCGAAGCCTTTTCCGGCGAGCATTTCCAGGAAGGCTATCAGGCCTTCCTTGAGAAACGCCGTCCGAATTTCCCCAAGCCCTGAGCCTCTGGTTCTTTGTTGCTCTGCACCATGCAGGCGCAACTCGCATTCCTAGTGGCAACGACTATGTTAGCCCCGTCTTTTGAAGGCGGGAGGATCCTGTGTCCGATCATTCAGGCGTAGAACCGGTCTCCAGCGCGCCGCGCTACATGACGCTGGCCGAAACCCTGCGAGCGGGCATCGCCGCCGGCAATCCGGCCGTGGGTGAATTGCTGCCCACCGAACATGCCCTGACAGAACAGTATGGCGTGTCCCGCCACACCGTGCGCGAAGCGCTGCGCATGCTGGCGGAAGCCGGCCTGATCGCCCGTCGCCGCGGCGCCGGGACGGTCGTGGTGGCGTCCGAAGCCCGCGCGGGGTTCGCCCAGCGCCTGGGCGGGGTGGATGATCTGATGCAGTATACCCGCACGGCGCGCCTGAAGCCGCTGCGCCAGCATGTGGGCCCGCTCGATCCCGCCGTCGCCCGCGCCTTCGGCGTCGCCCCGGGGGGAGACTATCTGCACGTCCACGGCCTGCGCGGTCAGCCCGATCGCGCGCCTGTCGCCCTGACGGACATGTATATCCGCGCTGATCTCGCCCCGCCGGTGGATGTGTTCGTCGAGCTCAATGGCGGCGTCACCGAATGGATGGCCACCGAGCGCGGCGCCCCGACCGCCCGGATCGAGCAGACCATTGCGGGCGGACTTCTGACCGACAGCGAAGCGGACGTGCTGGACGCCGAGCCGGGATCCGCCGTGCTGCGGACCATGCGGCGCTATTACGACAAGGGCGGGCGCATCATCGCCCTGTCCGACACCGTGCACCCGGCCGATCGCTTCACCTATGAAATGACCATGCAGCGCGAAGCGGACTGATCACTCCGCCGCCCGGTCCCCGGGCTTGTCGCTGAGCATCTCGTCGAGAATGTCCCGGGTATCCTCGCCCAGCTTGGGCGCCCGGCAGGAGGGCGCGTTCTGTCCGTTGATCCGGACCGGATCGCGGACCAGTTTCAGGCCTTCGGGCTTGTCGGGATGGGAGACCGTTTCGATCCTTGACCGGGCCTCCGGCGCCCCCAGCGCGCAGGACATCGAGTTGACCGGGGCCGCCGGAGCCACCCCGCCCAGACGCGCCATCCACGCCGCCGTGGTGCGGGTCGAGAGGAAGGCGTCGAGCTCGTTCTGCAACTTCTCGCGATTCATCCGGCGCGCCGCCATGTCGGCATAGGCCGGATTCGCCAGCAGGTCCTCGCGTCCGATCGCCTTGCAGAACGCGCCCCAGAATTTGGGCGCCTGGCACATCACGAAGATCCAGCCATCCGCCGTGCGGAAGAGCTGGCTGGGCGCGACGGACGGATGGGCCGAGCGCTCCTGACGCTCCGCGCACTTGCCTTCATTGAGATACCAGGTAGCCGGATAGGAGAGCTGGTTCAGCGCGACATCGTAGAGCGACACATCCACATCGCAGCCCCGCCCGGTGCGTTTGGCGCCCAGCACCGCCGAGACCAGGCCGAGCGCCATCATGGCGCCGCCCATATAGTCGATCATGGACATGCCGAAGCGGGTGGGCGGCGCATCGGGCTCCCCGGTCATCGCCATCAGCCCGGCTTCGGCCTGCATCAGATAGTCATAGCCGGGCCAGTGCGCCCGCTCGCTGTCCCGGCCATAGGCGGAGAGGTGCGCGCAGACGATGTCGGGCTTTATCTTACGCAGATGGGCGTAATCGACCTGCAGCTCCGCCGGCAGGTCGCCCCTGAGATTGTTCGCACAGGCGTCCGCTGTGGCCAGGAGCCGCTCGAAAATACGGCGGTCGCCACGATCCTTGAGATCGAGCGCCATGGAGCGCTTGCCGCGGTTGAAGGTCTGGAAGAACTCGCTGTCATACTCGCCGAGGAAGTAAGGACCGGCGCAGCGCCCGCTATCGCCGCCCGTGGACGGGTTCTCGATCTTGATGACGTCCGCGCCGAGCGAGGCGAGCAGTTGCGTGCCATAAGGCCCCGCGCCGTCCTGCTCGATGGTGAGAACCCGAAGGCCGCTCAGAGGCTGATGCATGCAAGACTCACAGCTCAGTTTCCACTTTCCGCAAATGTTAACGAAAAGACAGACTCTGTCCAAGCCGATCTACGACTTTAGAGTGAGTATCCTGGAAACCACACGCTTTGACAGTGAGTTGAGGCTCAGCTGAACAAGGACACAGGGTCGCATTCCCCCCGCTCCATCCGCCTGACAGTCTGGTTTCAGACCCAGCAAGGGGAGGAGAACGCGATGAACCACAAACACCGGAAAACCCTGCATGCCCTGTTCGCACATCCCGAGCCGGCCAATCTGTCGCCCGCCGAGGTCGAGCATGTGCTGACCGATCTGGGCGCCGAGATCAGCGAGCGGTCGGGCGCGAAATTCGCCGTGAGCCTGAACGGACATACCGCCAATTTCCATCACGCCTCTCACTCCCTGCCCAAGGATGAAGTGCGCCAGCTGCGCAGCTTCCTTGAAACGGCGGGCGTGAATCCGGAGCGCGACTACCCGCTCTAGCCCGACACGGACGGGCCGGGTCCGGTCAGTCGCCCAGAAGGCGGCGCGGCCCCGGCCCCTGCACGCCCAGCCGGTCCTGCGGGTTGTAGAGCTTGCAGGTTTCCAGCGAGAGGCAGCCACAGCCGATACAGCCGTCCAGACGTTCGCGGATGCGTTCCAGCTCGGCGATCCGCGCCTCGACCCGCCTCCGGATGCCGCCGGAAATCTGAGACCAATCGGCTTTTGTCGGCGTGCGCCCGTCAGGCAGACGCTGAAGAATGGCCCCGATCTCTTCCAGGCTGAGCCCCAATTGCTGGGCGATCAGGATGAAGGAAACGCGCCGGATGTCCGCGCGCGCGAAGCGGCGCTGTCCGGCATTGGTGCGATAGGGCTGGATCAGACCGGCATCAGCGTAATAACGCAGGGCCGACACCGGCACCCCCGTGCGCGCCGACAGCTCCCCGATTTTCAGAAGTTTCTGTCGCCGCATCACCACATTGATATTCCTGGATTTTATTTCCTTGATCTCAAGTTAGCTTGAGAAAGTAGGCTTGCCAATATCAGACCTTGATCACTGGAGCCTGCCCACGACCGCCCCCCTCGACTTCGCCCTGCCTGCGCCCCGGAACTGGCATGCCGACCGCGCCCTTTCCCAGGCCGCCGGCAGCCTTCTGAAATCCCGTCCCGACTATTCCCGGCTGGACGCCGCGCTGACACGGCTGGACACCGTCTCGCCCGCGCTCGCGAACGGTTACTACAACCATGCCCCCATGGTGATGGAGGCCCTGTGCGCCATGGGACAGGGCGAGCAGGCCCTGGGCTGGCTCGAACAGGAAATCCCCGGCTTCACCCCGTCCGGTCCGGCTCCGGGGCGGCTCGATCCTGATGACTGGCGGTCGCAGATCGGAACACAGGATCACGACGCTGAGTGGCGCGCCTATTTCCGCGCCGAGCTCGAGGACAAACCCTGGCGTGAAGTTCTGAGCCTCTGGGTTCACCGGCTTGTGGACGGCTTTTCCACCTCGGCCTGCCACGCGGTTCTCCAGACCGCCCATATGAGCCGCGCCCTGCAATCGGAAGTGAGTTCAGTGCGCCTTAACGCCCTCGCCAATGCGCTCGCCGCTTGGGCGGACCGCTACACGCCCCTGCCCGTCGGAACGCACGCCAACCAGGGCGTGCTGGACTTTCGCGCGACCCTGAGCTGGATCACGCCCCTGCCCGATGCGCATGCGCCTGGCGAAGGCGCAATCACGGCGGGCTATGCACGGCTCGCGCACGCCGCCGACTTCGCCGAGGTGACGAGCCTGGTGGACCTGTCAGGCGATCTGGCGATGCGGTTTGACGCGCTGATGCTGGAGATGACACGCCTGTTCCTGCATCATGCGCGCACCCCGTTCACCGTGATCGTCTTCACCCATGCGGTAACGGCGACAGCAGCGGCGCGCACCCTGTCAGAGCAGGTTCCCGACGCTCTGGGCCGCCGCTTGCTCTTCAGGGCGTTCGAACATGGCGCCGCGCTTCTGGCGGCCTTCTCGCCGCTGGCCTTGCAAAGCCCCGAACCGATCAGGGCGCTCCCGCCCAGCCACCCGGCCCATCGCGCCGCCCGGCATGGGGATGATCACATCATCAAGCTGACCGAGGCGCTTTGCAGCGCCTATCAGCGCAGCGCGAACCCGGCCTATCTTGACGCCATAGCCCAGGCCTTTGCGGTTCTGCCCGCCTCTGACCGGGATTGATCTGTCCGGCTGACTTGGCGAATGCGGGCAGGGAGGGGATAAGGGCGGTATGGTCGCCGTCTTCAGCCCCCTCCTGACCCTCGTGCTTCTCGGCGCATTGATCACCCTGTCGGTGATTGACGCCCGGCGTTTCATCCTGCCCGACCGGATCACCTTGCCATTGATTGCTGGCGGCGTGGTTGCAGCCGCCGTGCTGGGCGGGACGGTCTGGCTGCACGCACTGGGCGGCATTGTGGGCTATTCCGCGCTCGTCCTGATCGAGAAGAGCTATGAGCGGGCGCGCGGGCGTCCCGGGCTCGGCCGCGGGGACGCCAAGCTGTTCGCGGCCGGGGGGACGTGGTGCGGGGCGCTGGCCCTGCCCGCCATCCTTCTGTTTTCGAGCCTTGCAGCGCTCGTCTTTGCGCTGACGCTGAAATACGTTTTCCGCAAGGATGTGACCGGAGACAGCATGATCGCCTTCGGACCGTTCCTGGCGTTCGGAATCGGACTGGTCTGGGTGCTGCAGCAGACGGGCCTGTCCGGTCCCGCCGGATTCTAGAGCCGGCCCGGAGCGGTGCGGTTCGAACCGTCGCGGCAGGAATAAACCCCGCCCAGCGGCCTGACGGTCTCTGATCCGTCAATCGCCCGCGTGCGCAACAGAACATTCTCAAGGCGCGGCCCGGACCCCGTCTCCTCGCCCACTTCGCCGGTCAAGGTGAAGACGAGATTGCTCGCCTGATCGAGATAGACCCGGCGGAAGCGTTCCCCCTGCACGAAGGCGCCCGGTTGCGGCGTGACGCCCAGCTCATGGATGACGCCCTGATGCAGGATCAGCGCGCGTCCGGCGCGGTCATTCTCGAACACCACAAAGGGATGCCGGTCGCCCATGCCGAACAGGAAGATGCCGCACTGACCGTCCGGCAGGTTCTGCGGCGGCAGGCTGTCGGCGCGATCGGGCGCATTGCGCGCCTGATCGATCAGCTGAGCCCGTTCGGGAGACGACGTGGCGGAGCAGGCGGTGACGCCCACCGCACACAAGCCAGCCAGAAACCAGCGCATCATCAGCCCTCTCCCATCTCTTCACTGTCCGCGATCCAGCGCGCCCCGTCCGCGCGGAAGCCCATCAAGGATAGCACCCGCCCGCCCTCGGGGTCATGAGGCGTCGCGACGATCCGGTAGGACGGCGCTTGCGCATCAAGGCGAATGACGCCTTCCAGATCCACCGCCGGGCTCTGGCCCGAAAGATTGAGCGCCAGCACATCGCCTGCGCAGAAGACACTCATGTCCAGGATCGGCAGGGCCACATCATAGCGTGCGCCCGCATCGGCCAGGGCCGGGCTCATCACGGCGCCCTCCGCACTGATGCAGCGCCCCGCCTGATCGAGCGAAACGCTCACCCCATCGAGCCGCGCAAAGCTGTCCGCCGGCGTTGGCAGCCCCGCCAGCAGGGGCAATGCCCGGACCGAGACAAGGCCTTGCGCTTCCTCGATCCGGATTGCGTCTCCGGCCGCGCGCAACCGGGCGTCAATCTGGATCTCGGGATCGGTCACCCGCATGGACATTGCCGGGCTCAGCGCCAGCAGGGACGCCGGCTCCAGCCCGGTTTCAACCTGTTGGACAACCCGTCCGCCCAGACGCACACGCAGCGCCTGCCCGCGCCAGACGCTGCCCTGCACCAGTCCTGCTTCCACCCCTGACGGGGCCAGCGCATCATAGACAAGCCGGGTCGGAGCGGTGACCGCCAGTCCCGCGACAAGCGCCAGCACAAAGCCGAGGATCAGAATAAGACGCATCAGCCCGCTCCTCCGGCGCGCACCAGGGTGAGCTGGGCGCGAACCCGGGTCTCGCCCTCGCGATCCAGACTCACACGCTCGGCGTTGACGCCATGCTCGCGCGACAGAAGGCTCAGCCAACCCATCAGGGAGTCCGCGTCCGCCTGCTCCATCCAGACGCCCAGTCGTCCGTCCTCAAGCGGCTGGACGCGGCTGATCGCCAGCCCACGCTCGCGCGCGGTACGATCGGCCAGCGTGCGCAAGGGCTCACGATCATCGGCATTGACCGCCTGTGCGGACAGGGCGCGATACTCGGACGCCTGAACCAGAATGCTCTCATAGCCTTCCGCAGCGTTGGCGTATCGGCGGGCCGCATCGGCGCGCCAGCTCATCGCCGGCGCCAGAACGCCGAACCAGGCGATCGTCAGGACCACCAGCACGGCCAGTCCGGCCAGAAGCGCCTGCTCGCGAGCCGTTCTCGCCTGAAAGGCCTTGATGAGCGGAGTGAAGAGCGTGGTCTGGCTCATGGCAGCCTCACAATGAATTCGCCTGCAACTCCCGCCGCGCTCTGCCGCGCGCCGCCATCCTCAAGCACCGCGCCCCGCGCTTCAGCCGCCATGCGCAGGCGTTCAAAGTCGCCGAACCCGGAATAGAGCGCCGTCACAGAGAGTTCGCCCCGGCTGGCGTCATAGCGCAGGGAGTCCACCCGGACGCCGTCCACATCGCTCAGCGTCTCCGACAGCACCGTCGCCAGCGGCAGGAAGCCCGCCCCGCTCACAGCCCCGCCGCTGACGCTGTTGAGCGCCTGGCGCATCTGGGCGCTGACATTCACGATCCGCGCCTCGGGGAACAGCATGCGGAATTCCGCCTCCTGCGCCGCCTGATACCGACTGGCGCGATCCTGGAGATAGGCGGCCTGCCCCACCATGAGCCCGGAAGCCGCCAGCACCGCCGTCAGCCCCAGAACCGCCGCGGCGCGCCAGGGCTTCAGGAGCGCCGCCCAGTCCAGCTTCGTTGCGAAGGCGTCACCAAAGATCGCCGGCAGGGCGTCCAGCGCTTCCGGCGGCAGAGAAGCCGCCGCGATCCGCAGATCCGGCGCATCAATGCGTTTGACGGCGATCGGCTTGCCCTCGGGCGCGAGCGCTGAGGGGTCGAGCGCGGTGCTGATCAGGACCCGCTTGGGAGACAGGCGACGGCCCAGCCCCGCCAGCACCGGGGTCAGGAGATGGGGCTCGATCGCACCGCAGACCGGGTCGGACAACGCGGCGTCGAGATCACGCGCTCCATCCTGGCTGTCTGAGAGCGCACCCAAGTCGCCGGACCGGGTCTGGAACACTACCCTGTCGCCATAGCCCATCACGGTCAGATCGCCGCCATGCCCCGTCAGCACCATGCCGTCAGGAACAGTATGGTGCTGGGGGGCATCCAGACTGGCCAGCATCTCCCGCCAGGTCTTGAGCTGGTCACGATCCACCGCCGCGAGCCAGCGCGCGCCATCTGCGCCAACCGGACCGAGGCTCACTTCGACATCGTCCAGAGGCTGGGCGATCTGGTCCTCGATCAGGAAGGGGGCGGCCCGTCGCGCATCGCGTTCGGACTGGCCCGGCACCGGAAGGCGCCGGATGAACACATCTTCGGACGGCAGGACCACCACAGCCCGCTCGATCACCGTTCCGGCAGGGGGCTCGACCGTTGCGCCCGGCCCCGTCACGCCCTCGGCGATGACCGCCCCGGCGCGGATCACGCTCCAGCGGGCGGTCTGCTCCGCCATTGCCGAGGAGGGCGGCTGAAGGATCAGCACGTCAGTCATCAGAAGGCTCCAAAGCGCTGGCTGTGACGGCGCAGATCGCCGCCTTCATTGAGTTCAGCCAGCTCTGTCATGTGAAAGCGGGTCTCCGCCAGCTGCACGCGCACCGCCATTTCGAACCACCGGCTGCGCAAGGTCAGCCGCGTCTTCTCTGCATCGCTGAGATCAAGCTGCGCCATCAGCGGGTCCGCCCAGACATCCTCAGCGCTGTCATAACCGGCAGGCGGCCTGCGGAAAAGCACGGTCTCCGCATCCGCAGGGTCCAGATCCTCATGCACAAGCGCGGACAGCAATAGGCTCTGGTCCAGCGACAGCGTGTTGATGTTCAAGGGCGGCTGCTCGGCCAGAGGCAGCACACACAAGACAGGCTGGTACACGGCGTAGAGCGAGGGCGTCATCACCGGCAGGGCGCGCAATTCCTCCAACTCCACGAAAGGCTGGTTGGCGGCGCGATAGGGCTGAGCATAGGCGCCATAGGTGCGATCCTCGGCTCCTCCCGGTTCCGCGGACTGATCCGCATCAATCCAGTCGGTGATCTGGGCCAGCAGAGTCTCGGCTTCGCCCGCGGGAACCCCGAGCTCCAGGGACAGGGACAGGAACGCCTGTCGCAGCCATTGGATGTCAGAGCTGCGCGCCTCGCGCTCCAGCGGGTCATCGCCGTCTGTATCCGGCGCGACCAGCGCGTTGATGTTCAGACAGTTGTTCCGGTCATGGATCTCGCCCACCACCTGCCCGTTCTCCAGCGGAAACACGACCGGTCCGGCCAGCCACAGCTCATCGGATCGCATCACAGAGCGGCCTGGAGCGCCGGCATTCAGGAAGGCGGATTCGGCCAGATCACGCGCGCCCCGCGCCATCCAGACCGCCTGCGCACGCTGGTCGATCTGGGCGGTGCGGAAGGCGGCAAAGCGCGTCACATCCATCAATTGCACCGCCACCGCCGCCATCAGGGCGACCAGCAGGAGCGCCGCGATCAGCGCCGTGCCGCGTTCTGACGTCCGCGCCCTCATCGCCCCACCTCTGCGGTTGGTGAGAGCGCCACATGCTCCATCTCGCCCAGCGTGGACTGCACATAGGACAGGCGCACCGCGCGCGGGGCCTGAGCCGCCGCTTCGCCATTGCGGCCGGGCCGTAATTCGACCACCCCGGTCCAGACCCCGGTCATCATCGCCTCGATCTGAAGATCCGAGATCCCTTCCGCAATCATCTGGCGGACAGGCGCGGCGCCCTGCGCCAGATCGGGATAGAGACTCGTTTCGCGCCACAAATGATCGCCGTCATAGATCCAGGCGACCCGCTGCAGGCCCGAGCGCGGCTGCACCCCGCCGGGATTGGCCCAACCCGAACGCGTCAGCACCAGGATCTCGCGCGGCTCGCCTTCGCGGTCGGGGTTCAGGGGATCGGCGCCCTGAACATCGAGGGCGAACACGCGCGGATCGGTCAGGCCATCCTCATCGCGCACCGGGCGCATCACCATCTGGCCGATGTCTTCGCTGAGCAGGGCCTGAATGCGCTGGACGGCGGCAAGGTCCGCCATCACGGCTTCAGAGGTTTCCTTCGAGCGCAGGGCGGTCGTCAGAAGCCCGACGCTGATCGCGCTGATCAGGGCGAAGACCATGACCGCCGCCATCACCTCCACAAGGGTGAAGCCTGCTTCGTGACGCCGTTTCATGACGTCCTCCGCAGGGTTTCCAGCGTGTAGAGGACCGTGTCCGCGTCCGCCTCGGAAATCACGAGGCGCAAGCGCAAGAGATCCGGTTGGCCGGCATCATCGACTTCCAGCGCCCAGTCAAAACTCTGCCCGCCCAGCGCATACTCGCCGCGTTGATCGCGCATTGCGCCGGGACCAGCGTTCAGCAAGGCCTCGCTGAGAAGGTTCTGCGCCGCGATCTGCGCCAAAGTCATTTCGCGCGCCAGCGTGGCCGAACGCGCGGACGTGCTCAGCGCATTCATCAACGCGATCCCGGCAAGCGCCAGAATGGCGAGTGCGGCCAGCATCTCGATCAGCGAGAACCCGTCCTGACGCTGCGCTCTCATGACGGCGTCTCCGCCGCGTTCGGATCGAAAAGGCTGAGCCGCCCCTCGCCATCGCGCTGGATGATCCGCACGGCATCCGGACCGCGCAATTCAAAGGCGAAGGGCTGGTCAAAACCGGTGGGGTCGAACCAGACTTCGGGACCGTTCAGCGCCTCGGCCGCGTCATCACGCGCGCCCTCGCTCCGGCGGCTGATCGCGCCGGACTGCACGCTCAGGATCAGGTCCGGGTCTTCAAACCGGTGCGCCTCAAAGGCGGGATGGTCCGCGCGCACGCGCCAGACCCCGTCCTCGAAGCGATAGAACTGATACCCGCGCCCGTCAAAGCGGGCGGCAAACCCGACATGCTGACCCGAAACCAGCGCCTCCTGGCGCGCCTCGTTGAGCGCGCGCACCAGCGCCTCGCCCTCCAGCTGTGCGGGCGAATCCTCGGGCTGGAGCATGACTACGGCCACGCCCGTCACCAGCGCGATGATCGCCAGCGCCGCCAGCGTCTCGATCAGGGAGACGCCAGCCTGAGAGGATCGGGGCAGAGGCGACATCAGTCCTGTTCGGCGGTCCAGTTGCCAATGTCGGCGTCTTCGCCCTCGCCGCCTTCGCGACCGTCCGCACCCAGCGTCCAGACGTCAAAGCGGCCATGCTCGCCCGGATAGAGGTAGAGGAAGTCATTGCCCCAGGGATCGGTGGGCAGATTGTTGATGAAGCCGCCCTCGGGGAAGCGCGTCGCGAGGCGGGCGTCGGCGGGCGGGGTGACCAGCGCGTCCAGCCCTTCATCGGTGCTGGGATAGCGACCCATGCGCAGGCGATAGGTCTCCAGCGCCTGTTCAAGCTGGCTGATCTGGGTCTGGGCGGTGGAGGAGTTGGCCTGGCCCAGCATGGGCAGGACATTGATGGTGATGATGGTGGCCAGGAGCCCGATGATCACCACGACCACCATGACCTCCACGAGCGAGAGCCCGGCTTCCTCATCCTCCAGACGGCGCGCGTCATGTTTGGTGAGCAGCATGTCTCAGTCTCCTTGCTGGCCGCGCTATCCCAGCGCAGCAGTGTTCAGTTGCAGGATCGGCAGCAGGATCGACAGGACGATCCCGACCACGATCACGGCCATGGCGATGATGATGCCAGGCTCCAGCAGGCTCAGACCCACCGTGATGGCGCCATCGACCTCGGCCTCCATATGCTCGGCGGAGCGCTGGAACATCTCCACCAGACGGCCCGAGCGTTCGCCCGCGGCCACCATGTAGACCATCAGGGGCGGGAACCAGCGCGCCTGACGAAGCGCATCCGCCAAACCCTTGCCAGTCTCGACCTGTTCGATCACCTCGCCCAGCATCGCCTGGAAGGGCAGATTGTCAGACGCCCGCCGCGCGGCGCGCAGGGCTTCGGGCAGCACCGCACCCGCATTGATCAGGATCGCCATGGTGCGCGCAAAGCGCGCCGCCTCGACCTTGCGCGCGAACCCGCCCAAACCCGGCAGGCCGAGCTGGCTGGTCTGGACCGCGCGTTTGACCGGCTCTCGCCGGATCAGCACCGAATACAGCAGGACCGCGCCCACGATCGCGACAAGGAGGATCGGCCAGCTGGCCTGAAGCCCGTCTGACAGCGCGATCATCACCCGCGTGATCAGCGGCAGGGTCATGTTCATGGTGTCAAACTGCTCGGCGATCTTCGGCACGATGGCCACCAGCAGCACGCAGACCACGAGGAGCGCAACGACGCCCAACACGCTGGGATAGATCAGCGCCGCGCCGACCCGACGCTTCAGCGCCCCCGCCTTTTCAAGATAGTCCGCCAGACGCTCGAGCACCTGCCCGAGCCCACCCGCGCTTTCCCCCGCCGCGACCATGGCGCGGTAGACGCCGGGAAAGCTGTCAGGATAGATCGCCATGGCGTCCGACAGACGTTCGCCCTCGGTGACCTTTTCGCGCACGCCCATCAGCACGCGGCCGACCTGGGCCTTGTCCGCCTGGCCGCCCACGAGACCCACTGCTTCCTCAACCGGCATGCCCGCATCAATCAGCGTGGCGAGCTGGCGCGTGACGCCGGTTAGATCATCTTCGGAGAGGCCCCCGGGCTTGAAGAGGTTCGCGACCGGGTTCGCGCCGGCGCCTTTCTCACTGGCGCGCGACACAGACAGGGGCGCCAGCCGGCGGCGGCGCAACTCCTTGCGCGCGGCGGCTTCGCTATCGGCGGACAACAGACCCCTGGTTCGCTTGCCCGCCGCGTCGAGCGCTTCGTACTCAAACGCCGCCATCGCGCTCGCCATCCTCGCGACACACCCGCATCACTTCGGCCAGTGACGTCTCACCGGCCTTGGCCAGCTCCACGCCCGAGCGCCACAGCGTATTGCGATGGGCGAAGGCGTGACGGGCGATCTCGCTCTCGCGCGCATCCTCGTGGATCATCGAGGCGACCGCGTCATCAACGACCAGAAGCTCATAGACGCCCCGGCGGCCCTGATAGCCCGACCCGCCGCAGCTGTCGCAGCCTTTGGGCTTGTACAAAAGCGCGGTTTCACCCAGCTCCAGCTCAAGCATGCGCTGCTCGCCCGCATCGGGCTCATAGGCCGCCTTGCAGGACGGGCACAGGCGCCGCACCAGACGCTGGGCCACCACCGCCTTGATCGTGGTCGCCAGCAGATAGCTTTCAACGCCCATATCCCGAAGACGCGTCACGGCTGCGGCCGCGGAATTGGTGTGCACTGTGGAGAGCACGAGGTGACCGGTCAGCGAGGCCTGCACCGCAATCTCGGCGGTCTCCACATCGCGGATCTCGCCCACCATCACCACATCAGGGTCCTGACGCAGAATGGCGCGCAGGCCCGCCGCAAAGGTCATGCCGACCTTGGTGTTCACCTGGGTCTGGCCCACACCCTCGACCGCGTATTCCACCGGGTCCTCCACGGTCAGGATGTTGCGCGTCTGGTCATTGAGCAGGTTGAGCCCGGCATAAAGCGTCGTCGTCTTGCCCGCGCCCGTGGGACCGGTCACCAGCACCACGCCATTGGGCTGGCTGAGCACCTTGCGGAAGTCTTCAAGCTGGCGCGGCGACATGCCCAGCTGGTCCAGCGTGAAGCGCGCGCTCTCCTTGTCGAGAAGGCGCAGCACGACGCGTTCGCCATAGCGCGACGGTAGGGTCGAGACCCGCACATCCACGCCCTTGCCCGCCAGCGTCAGGGTCAGACGCCCATCCTGGGGGATGCGCTTTTCAGCGATATCGAGCCGGGCCATCACCTTGATGCGGCTGGTCAGCGGCGGGGCGAGCCGCCCGCTCAGCGACACCATTTCGCGCAGCACGCCATCCACGCGCAGACGCACCGAGACCCGGTCCTCGAACGGTTCGACATGGATGTCCGACGCGCCCGAGCGCACGGCCTCGGCGATCAGACCATTGATCAGGCGAATGATCGGGGCGTCCGACGCGCTGTCGAGAAGATCCGCGGTCTTGGGAATGTCGTTGATGATGTCCGACAGGCTTTCGCCCGCCTCATCCTCGGCCCGGTCCGACATGGAATGGGCGAGGCCGTCAAAGGCGTAGATCTCCGACAGGGCGCGATCAAAGCTGCGCGCATCGAGCGTGCGTACTTCAAACGCCGTCCCAGCCGCCCGGCGCGCCTCCACCAGAGCCAGCGCATCCGCATCCTCGCGCAGGAGGAAGACCGGAACCTCCCCGGTCTGAAGGGCGACGCCGCGTTCGCGGGCAAAGGCGTAGTTCAGCGGCTTCAAGACTTACTCCTGCCCCGCATCGTCACCGGGGAGCGGGCCCGCAAACGGCTGCTGGCCGCGCATCATCATGTCGACAATGGATTCAAGGCTGGACGTGCCGCCCGTCGCTTCGCGCTGCTGGCCCACGGCGTAATCATAGCTCATCCGGGTGACGTCGCGCATGCTGGCCGCATCGCGCACGATGGTGGGCCGGATGAACACCATCAGATTGCGGCGCGTGGTGGAGCGGCTGTCATTGCGGAACAGACGCCCTGCGCCCGGAATCCGGCTGAGCCCCGGCACGCCGCTTTCCGCTTCCTGCTCATCGGTCTCGATCAGGCCGCCCAGCACGATGATCTCGCCATCATCAGCGAGCACAGTCGTCTCGATCTTGCGCTGATTGGTGATCAGCTCGACGAAATCGGCGCTGACCGGCCCGGCCACGGATGAGACTTCCTGGCGGATCTGCAGGCGGATGGCGTCGCCATCATTGATCTGCGGACGCACATAGAGCTGCACGCCCACGCTTTCGCGCTCGATCTGGCGGAAGGGGTTGGAATTGTTCGAGCCCAGGGTTTCTCCCGTAGTGATCGGGATTTCCTGACCCACCATCAGATTGGCTTCCTCGTTATCGAGCACCATCAGCTGGGGTTTGGACAGCACGTTGGAATCGGTATCGCTGTCGAGCGCATTGACGATGACGCCGAAGAGCGAGCCGTCATTGAGCTCGCCGCCAAAGCCGAACGAGCCGCCGCGTGAATTGACCAGCGAGGACAAAGCGAGATTGCGCAGATTCACATCGGTGCTGGAGGTGGTCTCGCCATCGCCAGAGCTGAGCCCGCCCGTCAGAAGCGCGCCTGTCAGCGCGAGGAGGTCAGGCTGGCGGGTCGAGCCATACCGGGTATAGGCGAAGGGCGTTGCGTCATCCCCGTCACCCGCCAGGAGGAACTGAACGCCCAGATCGCGTGCGGTCTGGTCGGAGATCTCCACCACGATGGCTTCCACCTGCACTTGCGGGCGGCGCACATCGAGACGGCTGATCACCTGCTCCAGCTCGCGCAGCACATCGGGATCGGCGTTCATTATGATCGAGTTGGTCGCCGGGTGATGGGCGATGGAGACCGGTCGGCCCGCGCTTTCAGGACCGCTCATCGCCTCGGCGAATTGCTGCAGGATCGGCAGCAGGTCATCGCCCTGGGCGTGGTTGAGCGCCACCACACGGAAGGTCTGGGTGGACGCGCTGACCGCATCAATGCGGCGCACCAGCGAGATCATTTCGCCCACAGCCGACGGCTCGCCGCGCAGCAGGAGCGCGTTGGAGGCCGGAACGGCGGCGACGGTGACATTGGACGGCGCCTGATCCTCGCCGCCCTGATTGCGCTCGCGCAGCCGGGCGATGACTGACGCCATCTCTTCCGCCGGCAGGTTCTCGAGCGTCAGCATCTCCACGGTGGAGGTGTCGCGGTCCGCTTCCCGCAGCGCCGCTTCGATGGCGCGGATATTCGAGGCGAAATCGACGATCACCACAAGATTGCCGGACTCCACCGGGTTCACCGCGCCCGACGGGCTGAGCATGGGCGTCACGGCGCGCACCGCCGAGCGGGCGGAGGTGTTGTTCAGGCGATAGACCCGCGTCAGGAAGACATCGCCATCCCGTGTCGCCGATTGCATGGGCGCGCCGGCGCGGGCGCCTTCGGCCTGCGGCACGATCTGGAACACGCCCGGCGCCGTCTGCACCGCCGTATAGCCGTTCACCCGCAGCGTGGAGAGAAAGACCTGGAACACTTCCTCATCGGTCAGCGGCGCTTCGGAGACGATGGTGACAAGCCCGCGCACATCAGGATCAAGCACGAAGGTGAAGCCCGTCATCAGGGCGATATCGTCGATCACCGCACCGATCTCGGCATTGCGATAGTTCAGTGTCTGCCCGCCATTGGACTGGGCGAAGGCCGCGCCGATCAGGAGAGCCGGAGCCAGGACGAGAACGAGGATGCGAGACAGCAGGGTCACGGTGCTTACTCCTGTCGGGCGGCGTCGGCCGCGGACGGTGTGAGGGTCAGGCGTCGGCCGTCCCGTTCGAGGCTCAGGCGGACATCGCCTGACGCCGAGAGGGCCCGGGCCAGCGCATCAGGCGCGCTGACCGGCGTATCATTGAGGGCGAGGATCACATCGCCCGGCTCGAGCCCGAAGCGGGCGAGCCAGTCGCGATTGGCGTCCGAGCCGATGTCAAAGCCGATCAGCTGGCCGTCGCGCAGATGCGGGCCCAGATCGAGCTCCTCGATCAGCTGGTCGAGTTCAGGCGTACGCGGAGAGGAAGACGGGGTCTGGGTTGCAGCAGGCGTCACGGGCGTCCCGCTGGCGGCCTGGCGCGCCTGTCGGCGTTCGCGGTCGCGCAGATATAGGGACTCCCGCGCGCCGCGGCGATTGATCTCGATCCGGTCGGGATGAATGGCCTCGACCGTAATGCCCGGGGCGATCTCGTCGCCGACGCGGACAATCTGCTGGCGCCCGTTCTCGGCGTCGATGATGGCGGATCCGTCCTGCTCGCTGGCGCCCACGCGCACCCCGCGCAGGGAGATGTTCAAACGGCTTTCAGGCGCCGCCTCGAGGGTCTGATCCGCCGGCCCGCCGCGCGCGGCGAACAAGCCAGTGGCGGGCGCTTGCGCCAAAGCGGGGTCAGAGGCGGAGGCGACGGACAAGGCGCGCGGCGGCTCGATGCGCACATCCAGAGCCGCAGCGCCGAACAGGCCGAACCAGATCGCCCGTGCGACAAGCCAGCCCAGCATGAGCGCCGCCAGGACAGCGCAGGCCGTGGCCAGTGCGCGGTTCACGCGCATCAGGGGGGTGGCTGTGGCTGGAGACTGGGTGCGGGTCATGGCTCTTGATGTTCGCCTCGGTCCGGAGCGGGCGGACTGTAACGGGAATTATCACGCAATGAGAAGCAGCAAGGCGGACTTTCCCGAAAGAAAGCCCGCCTCCCTGTCTCGGATCGAACCCTGGCCTAGAAGGATTTCTTCAGGCTGATCGAGAACGTGGTTCCCAGATCATAGGATTCAAAGTTGCGCTCTTCGCCAAAGGCTTCCTGGTAGGCGGAATAGTCCTCGCCCAGGATGTTGCGAATGGCGAAACGCAGGTCGACATCACCGGCGCGCGGCACGCTGAGGGTGCGGTTGTGCACCAGGTCCAGCGTGAGCGGCGGCTCTTCGATCACTTCCGGGAAGAAGGCCGAGCTTTCAACGTTCGGCGTGGTCGGATTGTCCACGGAGACGTTGAACTGGATGGTGCGAACGCGGTCGCTGTTCCAGTTGAGCAGCAGCGCGGTGCGCGTGCCGGTGCTCTTGGCTTCCCAGCCGATCTGCAGGTTGACGATGTGATCGGACTGACCGTTCAGACGCTGACCATCCAGGATGCGCGAGAAAGCGGCCACTTCGTTCGGCACCACCACGTCGGTGGAGCCGCCCGCCGGCACGCCGGCGGCGATCACGGTATCGGTCTGGTTCACCGAGATTTCCGACTGGCTGTAGGTGTAGTTCGTGTTCACGAACACCTCGGCGTCGCTCCAGAAGCCGTCATCGCCGAACGTGTCGGCCATGTCGAAGGTCTTCTCGAACTCGATCTCGAAGCCGTAGAGGGTGGCTTCGGGCGCGTTCAGATAGGAGTTCACCGGCTCTTCCGCGGCGTTGAAGAGATATTCAACGATCGGGTTTTCCAGCTCTTTGTAGAAGACGCCCGCGGTCAGGAACTGATCGCGGCCGAAATACCATTCCAGACGTGCGTCATAGTTGGTGATCTCGGTGTCCACGAGATACGGGTTGCCCACGAAGCGCTGGTCAAGCTCGGTGTCGGTGAAGAGCGCAAAGCCCAGTTCACGGAATTGCGGGCGGGTGATGGTTTCAGAGTACCCGAAACGCGCCTGCAGATTGTCCGCGAAGGTCCAGGTCAGCGTGGCCGCCGGCAGGAGGTAGTCTTCCTGGGTGGTCACCTGTGTGGACTGGCCCGCATTGTCGAAGTTGAAGGTGCGGGTAGACAGCTCGCCATCTTCCCAGCGCACGCCCAGCGCGGCGCGCAGGAACGGCGTGATCTCGACGTCAGTGGCGATATAGGCGCCTTGAACGTCCAGCTCGCCGGCATAGGCGTCAGCTGCGCCCGACGCGCCGCGTTCGCGGATCTGCCAGGTGCCGCCTTCCGCGGGAACGCCGATATTCGGATCGGCGAAGATGTAATCCACGCGCGCCGAGCGGAACAGGTTCGAGGACGAACCCGAGAACGCCATGTCCCGGCTGAACGCGGAGCGTTCGCGGGTGTTGGAGGCGTAACCGGCTTTCCATTCCCAGGACAGGCCCAGGGCTTCGACCGGCAGGGTGAAGTCGATGCCGTAATCGGTGACTTCCTCATCCACGCGGCTGAACGAGATGTTGTTGCCGCGGGTGTCCGGACGCAGCACCAGCTGTTCGACGCCGTTCACGGTCTCGAACTCGTAGCGGGCGCGACGCTGGTTCGGCGCATTGCGGGACGCGTCGGAGAAGGCGGCGCGCCAGCTGGCTTCCAGCTCGCCCAGCGATTCAAACATGTGATCGCCAGACAGCTGGTAGGTGTAGACCTGACGCTCGTAGAACGCGGTCGAATCGTCGCGGAAATCGTCTTCTTCGGTCGGCAGCAGATTGCCGAACTCAGAGCGGGTTTCCTTTTCGGTGGAGCGCAGGACCAGGGTCAGGAACTGGATCTCGTGCTCACCGAACTCGACGCCGATGGAGCCCAGCGCGTTCAGGGAGATGTCGTTGGTCGTCTCCATGAAGCGATAATCGGTGTTCTGGGTGATGGTCTCGCCCGACACGACCGAGCTGCCGGCGGTGATGTCGCCGCGGCGGCCGTCCTTGGACTGCCAGTCATTGTCAAAACCGACCGAGCCCAGAACGCCGAGTGCGAAATTGTCGAACTCGAAGCGCTGGCCGCCCGAGGCGTCCACGCCCCAGTTCGGCTCGATATCGCCTTCCTGGATGACCCAGAGCTTGGAGTTTTCGAGCGAGCGGCCGAACCGGGCCAGCGTCTCGTCATCCCAGATCCGGTTGTCGGCGCCCACGCGGCTGGTTTCGAACAGCGGCTTGAACTCGTCGGAGATCTCGCGCGTGTTGTCGCCGAAGCCCCAGCGGTCATTGCTGCCGCCATCATGGAGCAGGCCGGTGTTGAAGTTGGTCTCGGTGTCAGCCGACAGGCTCGTGCCGATCTCGAAGAAGCCTTCCGCCGGCAGGGCAGAGGTCTCGATGGAGATCAGGCCGCCGCCGAACTCGCCGGGGAATTGCGGCGAGAAGGTCTTCTGCACCAGAACGTTCGACACGACGCTCGTCGGGAACAGGTCCAGCGGCGCGGCGCGCAGAAGGGGTTCCGGCGAGGCCAGCGGCGAGCCGTTCAGCAGGGTGTTGGAATAGCGCTCGTTCAGACCGCGCACGACCGGGAAGCGGCCGTCCGAGATGGTGATGCCGGAAACACGACCCAGCGCATCAGCCACGCTGGAGTCGCCGGTGAGCACGAAATCGTCAGCGGACAGGAAGCTCGACACCTCGGAGGTGACGCGCTTGTCGTCCGGAACATACTGGTAGCGAACCACCACGACGTCTTCCGCCTGGGAGGCGTCGACCGCCTCTTGCGCTGAAGCCACCGTCAGAGGCGTCACACAGACGCCAGACAGCAGAGCCGCGGTGAACGCGATGCGAGATTTAAGCATCATAGTCCCCAATTCATTGGTTTCACAGGAGCGGCCGCCTCACCTGAGGGGTGAGGCGACCATCCAAGGGCTCTGGCCTTAGTTCGGTGCGCCGGCCGGCAGCAGCGTCCAGCCGGTGAAGCGATCGTCAGCCGCGTTCTCAACGGCGCCCACATAGTCGACGCTGGTGAAGAAGCTGCGGCGGCTCGCGTCGATCACCGTGTCGGTGCGCGGGTCGATCGCGATGACGGCGTTCTCGTTGGCGCCCGGCACGAAGACCTGGGTCAGCGAGGACGTGCCCAGAACGTTGTTCACGTTCGTGGTGTAGGGCGTGACGCCGTTGAAGAAGTCGGCGTGCACGAAGGACGGCAGCTCTTCATCCGCGAACGAGGTGGCGCAGGAGAAGAAGGTCGAGCGCAGGGTCAGGTCGCCATTGGCGGCCTGGGTCTGGGTCGAGCTGTCGTCGATGTGCAGGCATTCGTCGCCAAAGCCGGTGACGACGCCGTTCAGGAAATCGCCTGCGGTGCCTTCGCGGATCAGCATGCCGGTGTCCTGGGTGCCGATCAGGGTGAAGTTGGCGATGGTCGGGTTGGAGCGCGGCTCACGGTCGTCATTGTCTTCGAAGTTGTCGAATTCAAAACCGTTGTCGCCCGAACGCGAACCGTCGAGATCACCCTGGATCACCAGCACGAACTGGGCGTTGCCCGTCCAGCCATCGGTGTAATCCATGGAGTCGTCGCCGATCTGGGTCAGCAGCAGGTTCTTGACGTTGACCGCGCCGCCGAAGAATTCGACGCCATCGTCAAAGTTGTTGTGGACCTGGACGAACTCGACCGTGGTGCCGTTGCCGACGCCCTGGAAGGCAATGCCGTTCAGCTCGTTGTCCGCGGTCACTTCCGCGCCGGCGTACTGGACGCGGGTATAGCGGATGGAGCCGGAATTGTCAGACGCGTCCGCGCCGCCGAACAGGCCCGAAGAGCCTTCGCCGGACTTTTCGCAATCGATGGTGCCGCCGATGGCCGCCGGATCGTCACAGGCGTTGATCGGTGCGCGACCATTGATGATCAGGCCGCCCCACTCGGCGTTGTTGCCAGTGTTGTAGCCGCGGTCATTGCCAGCGGCCGTCGCCAGGATGTCCGCACGCGAGGTCATGATGACCGGCGCGCCGCGCGAACCGTTGGACTGCAGCTGCGAGCCGCGGGAGACCACGAGGTAGTCAGCGGTCGAACGGCCAAAGATCGTCACGCCCGGATCGATGGTCAGCGTCGCTTCCAGAGCGTTCGTGCTCGGGTTGGCGGCGTCCGGACCAGCGTCGATGCCGACGAACACGGCGCCCACGAGTTCATAGAGCGGGCCGGCGACCAGACGGACGTCACGGTCGACGGTGCCGGTGATGCGGCAGACGAACTGGTTGCCGATGGTTTCGCCCGAAGCCACGGTGCCCGTCGGGCATTCGGTGACTTCCGGGAACAGGCCGAAGGTCCAGCCGGTGGCCCAGGAGTTCCCTGCGGATTCGCTCGGCGAGAACGCGCCGATATAGTTCACGCTGTCAAAGAAGGCGCGACGGTCAGCGTCCACCACGGAAGCGGCGGTCGGGTTCAGCGCCGGGACAGCCAGCTCGTTGGCGCCCGGGAAGAAGGTGCCCACCAGGGTGGACGACGCCTGAACATTGTTCTGGTTGGCGGTGTAAGAGGGCGCAACGCCGTTGAAGAAGTCAGCATGCACGAAGGCCGGCAGTTCTTCATCCGCAAACGGGACGTCGCAGGAGAACAGGGTCGAGTTCAGCGTCAGGGCGCCGGCGGCGGCCTGGGACTGGGTCGAGCTGTCGTCGATGTGCAGGCACTCGTCCTGGAAGCCCGTGACGACGCCGTTCAGGAAGTCGCCCGCGGTGCCTTCACGGATCAGCATGCCGGTGTCTTGGGTGCCGATCAGGGTGAAGTTGGAGATGGTCGGGTTGGAGCGCGGTTCACGGTCGTCATTGTCTTCGAAGTTGTCGAATTCAAAACCGTTGTCGCCCGAACGCGAACCGTCGAGCGCGCCTTGCTGAACCAGCACGAACTGGGCGTTGCCCGTCCAGCCATCGGTGTAATCCATGGAGTCGTCGCCGATCTGGGTCAGAACCATGTGCTTGACGTTCACGGTGCCGCCGAAGAACTCGACGCCATCGTCAAAATTGTTGTGGACCTGGACGTAGTCGACTTCGGTGCCGTTGCCGACGCCCTGGAAGGCGATGCCGTTCAGCTCGTTGTCCGCGGTCACTTCCGCGCCCGCAAAGCGAACCTGCATGTAGTTCAGACGACCGGAATTGTCAGACGCGTCGTTGCCGCCGAAGAGGCCCGAATTGCCTTCGCCGGATTTTTCGCAATCGGCCGTGGCGCCGATGGCGGCCGGATCGTCACAGGCGTTGATCGGCGCGCGGCCGTTCAGGATGATGCCGCCCCATTCCGCGTTCGCGCCGTCATTGAAGCCGCGCGGATTGTCAGACAGGGTCGCTTCGAGATCGTCGGACGAGGTGAAGATCACCGGGTTGAACTGCTCGCCGTCCACGACCAGCTGGGAGCCGCGCGAAACGGTGAGGTAGTCAGCGGTCGTGCCGCCGACGATGTAGGCGCCAGCGCCAATGGTCAGGGTGGCGGAGGTCGAACCGGTCAGCGGGTTGGCCGCGTCGCCGCCCGCGTCGGTGCCCACGGCGACCTGGCCGTTCAGGAAGTAGATGGCGCCCTGGCCTGCGGTCGCGGACGCGCCCGGCAGGGTGGTGTCAGCCAGAAGGGTGCCCGAGGTCTGGCAGGCGGTGAGTTCAACGCTGCCCAGGGTCTGGGTCAGGGACGAGAAGCCCGTGGGGCAGCCGCCCGCCGGACGGGCGTCAACCGCCGCAGACGGCGGGGTCGGCGGGTTCGGATTGGTCGGAGCCGGCGGCGTCGGCAGCTGGCCTTCGCCCGGCGAAGAGATGGACGAATCCGAGCACGCGGCGATTACGGCGATAGACACGCCCGCCAACAGCAGCTTGATCTTGGACATTTGGACTTTCATCAGAGAACCCCCCGAGGGACTTTGAGTGGCGCAACACTTCAGGCACGCCGCACTGGCCAATGGCGCAGGCGGTCGCTCGGGGCGTGAAAAGACAGCAAGATTGTAACGCCGGGTTTTCAGAACCGTGACGAAGCCATGACACAGCCCGTTGCACGGGTTCAGGCTCGCATTGCACGGCGTGTCATCGCCCCATGCGCAGGCTGAATCCCGTGCCATGGCAGGCCTTCGCGCCAGGTGTGGCGCCCATGCACGATCCATTTTCGGTTTTATGAAATTTGAGTGACAGGCGCCGCCAGGGGCGAACCGCGTACTGCGTTCACCCGTGCGCGGCGTAACGCGCGTCGAACACGCTCCGCCATCGTGACAGGTCGTGGCCTGCTCCGCGCGCCAGCGCGATCAGCTCGTCAGCCGGCAGGTCCTCGGACCGGGCCAGAGCCCAGCCCAGCATGGACCGGGCGCCGGATCGGCAGAAGCCCAGCACCTTGCCCGTGGCCTGCTCGGTCAGGTCATGAATGCGTTCGACATCGGCAAGGGATATCTCGGCGCCGCACATGGGCGCATGCAGATACGCAAGCCCCGCAGCCCGCGCCGCCGCCTCGATGTCCATGGAATCAGGCTGATCAGGCGCTTCGCCATCCGGACGGTTGTTGATGAGCGCGACAAAGCCCTGTTCTGCAAGCGCCGTCACGTCTTCAGGCGCAATCTGCGCGGATATGAAGAAGCTCGGGCTGACCTGAACCGGCGTCATGGCTCTCTCCTACAGCGCGTCGAAGGGGATTTTCAGATAGCGCACGCCATTATCCTCGGCGGGCGGCAATTCCCCGGCGCGCATGTTCACCTGAACGCTGGGCAGAATCAGAGTGGGCATGTCCAGCGTCGCGTCCCGGCGTTCGCGCATGGCGACGAAGCTGTCCTCATCAATGCCGCCGCCCACATGAATGTTGCTGGCGCGCTCTTCGGCCACTGTGGTTTCCCAGGCGAATTCGTCCCGACCCGGAGCCTTGTAGTCATGACACATGAACAGGCGCGTCTCGTCCGGCAGGGCGAAGATTTTCTGGATCGAGCGATAAAGCGTACGCGCATCGCCGCCGGGAAAGTCACACCGCGCCGTGCCGAAATCAGGCATGAACAGCGTGTCGCCGACAAAGGCGGCGTCGCCGATCACATAGGTCATGCAGGCTGGCGTATGGCCGGGCGTATGCAGGGTGCGGGCCTCAAGCTCGCCAATGCTGAACCGCTCGTCATCATCGAACAGGTGATCGAACTGGGAGCCGTCGCGCTGGAATTCACTCCCCGCATTGAAGACCTTGCCGAAGACATCCTGCACGGTGCGGATATTGGCGCCGATCGCCAATTGACCGCCCAGCTTCTCCTTCAGATAGGGCGCGGCGGACAAATGGTCGGCATGGACATGGGTTTCCAGCACCCAGTCGACATCCAGCCCCTGCTCTTTCACATAGGCGATGATGGCGTCCGCGCTCGTGTGGCTGGTCCGGCCGGACTTCGCATCGTAATCGAGTACGGAGTCGATGATGGCCGCTTTTTGCGTCGCCGGGTCCGACACCACATAACTGACAGTGAAGGTGTCCGGATCAAAGAACGCCTTGACGGTCGGGATCGGGGTCGCAGATGGCGTGGTCATTGAGCGCCTCCCTTGCCGGCTTTGGGACCAAACGCCAGACACAGCGCCGCCACCAGTTTCTGGATGCGGGCGTCCGCGAGACTGTAATAGACATGCTTGGCGTCGCGTCGCGGCGAGACCAGACCGGCGTCGCGCATGCGCGCCAGATCGCGGGACAGATTGGGCTGACGCACGCCGGTGCGCATCTCGATTTCAGAAACCGAGCATTCGCCTTCCATCAGTTCACACGCCACAAGCAGACGCCCGGGATGGGCCAGGATCTTCATCAGGCTGGCCACCTCGTCCGCGCGTTCGCGCAGCTCGGTCAGTTCAAGTTCGGCCATGTCAGTCTCGGCGACCATGGGGCGACCCTTTGTCGGCTTTCAAGTTTCCAATTTTGATAATTGAAATCTTCGCGCGCGCTGACAAGTCTTCCACTCAGTCAGGACGTCTGATCTTATGACGTCAGACCATCAGCCTGATCGGACGGTCCACCCGTTCGGCGAGAGGAGCCTGTCCCGCACCATGAGCGTCCTGCCTTTGCTCGCCTTGAATCTGGCTGCAGTTCTGAGTTTGTTTTCAATCCTTTGGGCGATCGCCCAGTTTCATCGCGATCCCAGCTTCATTGATGCCTTCTGGGCGCTCGGGATCGTGCTCATCGCCCTGGTCGGCCATGCCGCCTCCCCCGGCGCGACATGGCGACACATGCTGGTGCTCGGCCTTGTTCTGGCGTGGGGGCTGCGCCTTGCCGCACATCTGCTGTTGCGGTGGCGTCGGGAGGGCGCGGACCGGCGCTACACGAAGCTGCTCAGTGATGTGCGCGAGAAGCGCGGCTGGAGCTATGCCCGCACGACGCTGGTCTTCATCTTCCTGCCCCAGGCCGTGCTCCTGTGGCTGACCAGCCTGCCGGTTCAGATGGGCCAGGCTTTCGCCACCCTGACGCCGCTCGGCCCCGTGGCCATGCTGGGCGGCGCGCTGGCCCTGTTCGGAATCGCATACGAAGCGCTGGCGGACCATCAGCTGCATCGGTTCCGCCAGGATCCGGGTCGGCACGGCCAGGTGCTCGACACCGGCCTGTGGGCCCGGAGCCGTCATCCCAACTATTTCGGGGAAATCTGTGTCTGGTGGGGGCTGTGGCTGATTGCAGCGGAAACCGGATGGGGCGTCCTGGCGCTGCCCGGACCGCTCTTCGTCACCTTTACCCTGTTCAGATTATCCGGGGTCCCCATGCAGGAAGCCGGACTGGAGGCCCGACGCCCCGAATACGCCGCCTACAAGGCGCGCACCCCGGCGATCATCCCGCGGCTGTTCCGCTTCAAGGGCTAAGTGCTAGCTGCGACGCACCGGCGCAAAGTCGAAACCGTCCGGCGCGCTGTCCAGAAAGCGCTCGACAAAGCGAATCGCTTCTTCCGTCTGTTGCTTGCAGAGACCGGTCTTCAGACCCGTCATCGCCAATCCGGCGACGCCCAGGCTCAACAGGCCCACACCGGCCATTACGATAATCAGTCGCATAGCGCCCTCCCCGGCGAATACGACAGAAGCGTAACATTACACGATGTTCATTAACAAGCAGAAAGGTACGGACTAGACCGAATCCCGGTCCTGCGCGTCCAGCATGTCAGACGCTGTGGGCGCGGACATGGCCGCTCCGGCGCGCTTGAGCGCTTCAAGCGCTTCATGAATGCTGGTCTCCATCAGGCTCGCCGCGCTTTCCACGCGCTGGCTGGCCGCATCATAACGATCCACATCCAGCTGGCCGACCGCCGCCTCGATACGCTGAGCGGCGCCATCCACACGCTGCCCCAACTCGCCAGACAGTGATTCAAGGCTGGCGCGGAAATCCGACAGGGTGTCATCCAGCCCGCCCGCCGGAATGGAGCGGGCGATGGCGCGCATTTCCTCACGGAACGCATTCAGCTCCGCGGCCACATCAAGATTGGACCCCAGGCGGGTCTCGTGCAGGGCGGACGCGGCGATATCATCGATATCGACCGTATCCACATCCTCGTCCCAGATTCCCGGATGGGGCGGACGGGATTCCTCGCCTTCAAGCACGAACTCTTCAAGCTCGTCCTCAATATCGAGGGAGTCCTGCGCTTGCGCATCCTGCTCCAGATCAAAGGACAGGTCCGGCTCATCATCGGATGCCGGCGCGGGGCCGCTCTCGAACGCCGGCTCATCAATCGTCGGCGCAGTCTCTGTCATCGGATCGGCCGCATGCTCGGCCATGTCCATCGAATCGAATTCGCCGCCCTCATCCACGTCCAAGGACGTTTCAGTCGTGTCCGGCGCACTCAGATCCTGCGACTCATCGTCGGAAGCCGCATCATCCGCGTCGGACAAGGCCGCTTCCAGCTCATCCTCGTCCAGAGCCAGGGTGTCCGCTTCCAGCGGACGTTCCAGCTCCCAGTCGTCCTGCGCTTCGGGAGACGGCACGAAATCATCAAGATCGATGGAATCCGCATCCTCATCCAGCGACGCAGACAGAGCCGAAGGCGCAGAGTTAGAACCGGCGCATTCCGTCTCTTCGTCGTTCTGACCGGTTCCGAAATCCCATTCGTGTTCCGCCAGATCATCCATGACAGCCTCGCCCTCCTCGTCGGAGAGCGACTGGTTGCTGATGTGATAATCCTCATCCCGGGGGTGATCGGGCTGGCGGGCCAGATGCACCGCTTTACTGGCGGGATCACCGAACAGGGTCTGCGCCAGCGCATCACAGGCCGCGTCCACGTCCTCGACGCTCGCTGAAGGCGCGCAAAGCGCCCAGGTCAGCGCGCCCAGCGGCGTGAAGCGCACATGATCTGTTGCTGCGCGTTCCAGATACAGAGAGGTGAAGCGCTCGAGCTCCGCGGCCAGCGCCTCGGCATGCGCCGTCGCCGGCGGACGCAATTGCAGGATGAACGCCGCCTCCCCGTCCCGGGGTTGAACAGCATCAGCGGTGGCCAGCTCCATACGTCCCAGCCGGAGCGAATCACCCCGGTCCCTAAGTCATTTAGACACACACCAGAGCGCACCGACCTTGCGAAGGTCTTAACATAGAGTGAAATGGGTTATTCGAAGCCCACCACGTTCGGCAGCCCCTGTCCGCCCGGCGCCATCGCCACGCCATCGGCGTGAATGATCGCCAGCGAATCCGGGCCCAGATAGGCGCCCAGCATGGAGGGCGCATCATCAATGGCATGCACCACAAGGCCGGGCGCGTAACGAGGTCTTGAATTCGCCTCGGTCGGCGCAAGCTCCGCGCTGGACACCTGCAGCAGGGTCAGGTTGGAGAGGGCGCGAACATCCACATCCATGCCCTCGCCTGCCTGCATGACAAGCCGGTCCGCATAGACCCGGAGCGGCGACTGGACATTGGCCGGCGCGTTGTTGATCGCCAGGAACGGCCGATCCACAGGCTCGGAGCGGCCATTGTCTGTCGGCACGAAGCGATAGCTCAGAGCCGCATCCGCCGGGGCGAACAGGGCGAGCGCCTCCGCCGTCACCCGCGCCATCACCAGACGCTGTCGAGCGCTCATCATATCAGGCAGGCGCACATCCAGACCGCCTGCGAACTGCTCGGGCAGGGCGGTGAAGCCCCGCTCTCGCCCGGAGCCGTCAAACAGAAGCGCGCTCTCGCTGGACAGCTGCACGGGGTAGCGCTGCTGGGAGATCTCGCAGCCGCCATCCTCGCGCTGGCGCTGAAGCGCCACGGCGATTTCGTTCGTCAGTCCCTGTCCGTTCTCCGGCAGGTCGACGCGGTACCGCACCTGGCCCGCCCCGGCCAGACGGCGGGAATCGATCAGCTGACCGTTGAGCGCCACATGGGCGACCGTGGTCACGCCGACCGGCCCGTCGGGGAGACGGAAATCAAGACCCACGCCGTCAGCCGCGCGACCACGGGGCGCATTCGCCAGCTCATAATCGAACCGCCATTCGCGACGATCGGAGACCTGCTGCACGCTGGTGTCCACGCCCAGAGCCTCGAGCGACAGCACCGCCGGGCCCTGCGCGTTCAGGAACTGGACCGGGTCGACCGAGACGCCGCGGGCGATGGTGGACAGCTCGCTGGTGAGGAAGCGGATCGTATCGATGCGCTCGGCATCGGTGACGGCGACCATGGTGGCGCCGGCGCGCCGCCACAGGCTGGCGCCCGCCGCAGCACTGTCGCCCACGGGCTGGAAACCAGCCCGCTGAAGGTTTTCACGCGAGGCCGCCAGGATCACGCCCTCAAGCCCCGATTCAACTGCAGCCGTGGCGTCAGCGAGATCCATCATGCTCACGACAAATCCGTTGCGGTTGAGGCGCGCCCCCAGACGCGTGGAGATTTCAAACCAGTCATCCCCCTCATCCATGGCGATCACCACATGACGCGGGGTCAGCGCCAGCACGTCACGCACCGAGGTCAGGGGCCCCTGCAGCTCGATCTCGAGCCCGGACTCTGGGGCGAGGCTCAGAACCGCGCCCATGGAACGGTCCGAATGACAGACCTCTGCGGACACATCGCCCGCGAGCTGCACGCCGATGCGCGCTTCTGTCGAGCCATCCACGATGTCGCTGAGATCAAACACCCAGTTGAAGTCCCGCTGGCCCGGCGCCAGCACGCGCTCCATGACCCGGCGCCCGTTCACCGTGACCCGCAGGGCGGTGACCGCCTCCACGCTGACATCCTGCCGGCCGTTCAGCACCAGCCGCACGGCACGCGACTTCTGGTCCCGAACCAGCGGCAGGGTGGCGGAGGCGTAGGAGGGATAACCGGACACGACGAGACCGTCCTCATGGCCGGCGTCGGCAAAGCTGACCTCATACTGGCCGTCACGCCCCAGGGCCGCCTGCGCGGTTGTGAGCCGATCAAAGACCTGGCGCACGAACAGACCGAACTCGCCCTGCCCCGCATTGAGCTGGCCAGAGACGAACAGGGTCGCCACGCTGGCGAGCGCGATCACGCCCAGCGAGGCGGAGAACCAGGGAAAGCGGCGCTTGTATTCGCGGTTGGTCTTCATCTCGGACCCGCCCTTCTCTCGATCGCGTGCAGGAAGGCTGATCCATCAGCGCCAGTCGCGTTTGAGGGTGAATATCTTCCGGTTCCGGCTGGCGTTCTCGCCAGTCCGGTCGATCTTGTTTCGGCCATCAGCATGAGTGTCGGCCCCTCACAGACTGAGCGAGAAGCCGGCGCGGAAGGTCGCGCCGTCATAATCGCGGGCCTGAATATTGGAGCGATTGTCCAGATAGCCCGCCGCCACAAAGGCGTTCACGCGCTCGGTCAGCTTGCGCTCATAGCGCGCCTCGACCTCGAAGCGTTCATCCGCACGCGCGAAGGGTTCCTGGGTCGAGAAGGCCGCCTCATAGTCCCGGTCGCGATAATCAGCGAGCAGAGCCGCAGAGCTGGCGTCATCGATATTCCAGATGATTTCGCCGCGCAGGCGGGTCTCATCAAAGGAGAAGCGATCCTCGTCCGCATCGGCCTGTTCGAAATAGGCCGACAGCCGCACGACAAGCGCTTCATCCATGGGACGGAAGAACTGTTCGACCCCGATGCGGACCCGCTCTGAGTCGAGCCCCTGCAGGTTCGCCCGTTCAAAGTCATAGGCATTGGCGCGCACCCGGAAAACGGTTTCAAGCGCGCGCCCGCCTTCGGGGCGATAGCGCAGCTGGGCCTCCGCTTCCGGACGGGTCCAGTGTGCGTCGCCATCCCGGCTCAGGGCGCTGTAACCCGCCGACAGGCGCAGTTGCAGCCGGTTGTCGGCGGTCGTGTTCCAGTATTGCAGGCGCGGCGTCACCAGCACCGAGTTGAGTTCGTCCCGGTCCGGGTAACCCCGCAGGCGCAGCTGGCCCTCAAAGCGCAAGACCTGACGCCCGGACAGAGGCTGGACGCGGCGGACCCAGGTGTTGGAATCCCAGCCTGTCTCAAGATCGAACACCCCAGCGCCCAGTGCGGTCAGTTCTTCATCCGCAGAAAACGGATCGGACCGGGTCAACATGTTGGTGGATTGCAGCTCGAACTGGCCGTCCGCCTGGGCCGCGCCCACGCCTGCGGTCGCAGCCAGTCCCACAGCAAAAATGCAGGTGCGCATGGAGTCGTTCATCGTCCCACCCTTGACCCATCTGCGAAGGCAGATGAATTGCCCTTCCGAAAACCAGACTTTAATGCTTCGTTAAGTCTGACAGTTAAACCAGTACGCGGGCGAACCTGAACGCGTCATGAAGCGGTAAGGCGTCGCGCCCATGCTCAAGGACACAGACCCGGCGCTTCGCACCCGCTCAGGCAAGCCCTATGCCGCTGATGCGCCTGCGGATTCCGTCCGGAAACGGGACACGGGGACATCCCACCTCGATGATCAGGGGCGCACCGCCGATTTCTTCAGATCCGTGGATTCAGCCCCGGCGGGCGTATCGATCGCCCGACCGAGATGGGTGCAGGACGTCGCGCTCGTGACCTTCACCTTTTTCGCGATCATCCTGCTGGCGTTGCCGGAACTGGCGCGCGCCACGCTCGACCTAGAGGTACCGCGAGATTTTGTCGGCTTTACGGCTGACCGGATGAATGCGGTTCTGCCGGTCCGCACCTTCCTTCTGAGCTTCTTTCTCACCTATGCGCTGTTCGCCCACGGCTCGGCGGGCAAGCGCACGGTCCTGCTGTTCAGCTTCGTGGTGAAATTCGCCCTGGCCTGCGTGCTGGTGGACCTGGCCGCCTGGGCGAGCTGGAGAGGCGCGAGCGCAGTCTGGCCGGTGCATTTCCAGCAATTTCTTGTCGGCATGGCCGGACTTGTGATCTTCCCGCACACGCTGATCAGCCAGGCCCGTCTGCCCATCGCCTCGGGCACGCCCGTCCTGCGTGGCGGCAAACTGCACGAATACGCCATCCTGTTCGTGACAGGCGCCATCGCCGCACTAACGGCCGTACTGGTCTCCACCGTGTACGCCCCCGAAGCGGAGTATCTACGCTCCATCGCCCTTCTGGGCGGGATGGGCCCGGGGGTGTTCCTCGCCCAGCAAGTAATGGGGGTTCAGCTTGCGCTGATCGGCTGGTTCCGCAATCAGGTTTCGCGCAGGCGCGCCTTCGCGCCGCCTGTCGCCGTGATGATCCCCGCCCATAATGAAGCGCACCAGATCCGCGAAACGCTGCTGGCCGTGGACGCCGCCGCTGCGCGCTATAAAGGCGATGTGCGGGTGATCGTGATGGAGAACTGCTCCAGCGACGACACCGCGCAACTGGCCGAGAACACGCTGGCGAAATGTGAGCATCTGGCCGGCTGGCGGGTAGACGCCAGCACCGTGCCCGGCAAGGCCCGGGCGCTGAACCGCGGTCTCGACCTGATCGAGGAAGGCTTTGTGGTCCGGATCGACGCCGACACCGTCATTGGACGCGACGCCCTGAAAGTCGCCATGCGCCATTTCGCCAGCAACAAGGTTGGCGGCGTGGGCGGCTTGCCCCTGCCCCATGAAGGCGAAGGCCTGCTCTCAAAGGTGCGCGCCATCGAGGTGCTGCTGCGCCATGGATTTGTCCAGGTCGGCTTTGGCGCGTTTGGCGGCGTCTTCGGCCTGCCCGGCATGTTCGTGATCTACCGCAAGTCCGCCCTGGACGAGGCGGGTGGTTTCACCGAAGGCATGAATGGCGAGGACACCGACATCACGCTGCGCATGGCGTCTCTGGGCTATCGGATGGTCGCGGACCCCAAGGCGAAATTCTACACCGAGACTCCCGATTCCCTGGCCTTCCTGCGTGAACAGCGCACGCGCTGGTTCCGTTCGCTTTATCATGTGACGGCGCATAACCGGGACGTGCTGTTCCGTCAGGGCTCGGTGATCGGCAATGTCTCCCTGCCCTTCACCCTCCTGAACGGCGCGCGGCGGGCGATGATGACGCCGCTTCTGATCTACGGCCTCGTGGTCTTCTTCCTGTTCGGCGGCGTCTACGGCCATCCCGGCTTCGCCACGGTGATCGCGGTGATCATGGGCATGCCGTTCGTGCTGGCGCTGTTCGTGCTGATCCTGTGGCGACGGCTCGATCTCATTCCGATCCTGCCGCTCTATATGGGATTCCGCTTCCTGCGCTCGTACTACACGCTCGGCTCGACGCTTTCTCTGATCTATCCCGACAGGGCGGCTGAGCGCGCCTTTGACGCGCCCAAGCCCCGTCAGAAACCGCCCTTCGCCAGCTAGGCCGCAGCCTTGCCCTCGACCTCGTCCGGTTTGATGCGGAAGAACAGGGCGTAAAAGACCGGCGTTGCGATCATGGTCAGCACGGTGGCGAAGGCGAGTCCGCAAATGATGGTCACCGCCATGCCCTGGAAGAAGGCGTCAAAGATCAGCGGCGTCATGCCGAGGATCGTCGTCCCCGCCGCCAGCAGCACCGGCCGCAAGCGACTGACCGAGCCCTTCACCATGGCGTCAAACCGGGCCTGGCCCTTGTTGATGCGCTGATCCACCTCGTCCACAAGAACGATGGCGTTCTTGATCAGCATGCCCGAGAGCGACAACAGCCCCAGAAGCGCGGTGAAGGAGAAGGCCACACCGGTCGCCAGAAGCCCCATCGAGACGCCGCAGATCGACATCGGCACGATCAGCCAGATGATCAGCGGCTGACGCACGCTCTGGAACAAGAGGAAGCTCGTCACCAGCATCACCAGGAAGCTCAGGGGCAGCACGCCGCCCAGGGATTCATTGGCTTCGCTCGAGGCTTCGTGCTCGCCGCCCCATTCCAGAGTGTAGCCATGGGGCAGATCGATCTGGCTGACGATCTCGGCGAAGCGCGGGAAGGCGGAGGCCGCGGTGGTCTCGTCCGATCCCGGATTGCCCTGCACGGTCAGGGTGCGCACCCGGTTGCGGCGCTGGATCAGGCTTTCATGCGCTTCAAGCTCGAACCCGCTCACCACCTGGCTGATCGGCACATAGGCGTTCTGCGACGGGCTCCAGATCAGACGGTCCGTCAGGCTGTCCGGCGTGGCGCGTTCAGCCTCCGGCGCCCGGGCGATAATGGGGATCAGAAGATCACCCTCCCGGAACACGCCCACGCGCGACCCGGATGTGGCGTAGCTCAGGGCCTCGGCGACATCGCCGCGAGTCACGCCGATGGTGCGGGCGCGCTCGGGCAGGATCTGGGGCACAAGCACCAGCTCGCGATTTCGCCAGTCGGTGCGCAGATCGCGGAACTCGCCAGCCTCGTTGAGACGGCGCATGGCCTCTTCGGCCAGCGTGCGCAGCACTTCGGCGTCCGGCCCCATGAAGCGCGCTTCCAGCTGGGCGCCCGACGGCGGGCCGAAGACGATTCTTTCGGACCGCGCCTCGAGCTGGGGATAGGTGTCGCTGACATAGGCCAGGATGGCGTCCGCCAGAGGCGGAATCTCATCCAGCGTCCGGGTCTGGACAATCAGCTGACCATAGGCCGGATTGGGCTGTTCGCTGGCATAGGTGAGCATGAAGCGCGTAGCGCCGCGGCCCACAAAGGCGTCAACAGACCGGGCATGCTCCTGCTCGCCGGCGAACCGGGCCACATCGCGGATCACCTCATCGGTGTCCAGGATGTCCGCGCCCTGGGGCATGGTCATGTTCACATAGAACATGGGCGTGTTGGAGTTGGGGAAGAACGCCTGGCGCACAAAGCCAAAGCCATAGATTGAGCCGATGAAGATCACCACCAGCGCCGCGACCGTGGCGATGCGGTGCCGGAGCGCCAGGACCAGCATGTTCCGGTAGACGCCATACATGCCGCGATCATGGGGGTCGGCGTCCGGGTCGGCCTTCTCGCCCTTGAACAGGTGATAGGCGATCATCGGGGCGACCGTGATGGCGAGGATCCAGCTCAGCATCAATGATATGCCGATCACGGCGAAGAGCGAGAACAGGAACTCGCCCGTGGAGTCCGGGGACAGCCCGATCCCAGAGAACGCCATGATGCCGATGATCGTCGCGCCCAGAAGCGGCCATTCGGTGGAGGAGACCGCATCCTCGGCGGCCTTCATCCGGTCCTCGCCGCGCTGGACGGAGACCTGAATGCCTTCGGTCACAACGATGGCGTTATCCACCAGCATCCCCATGGCGATGATCAGCGCGCCCAGCGAGATGCGCTGCATGGTGATGTCAAAGGCGTTCATGAAGAACAGCGTGCCGAGCACCGTCAGGAGCAGCACGACACCGACGGTCACGCCGGCCCGCCAGCCCATGAACAGGCACAGCACGCCGATCACGATGCCGACCGACAGGGCGAGATTGACGAGGAAGCCGTTGGTGGCCTCGGCGACGACAGTGTGCTGCTCATAGATCGGTTTGAGCTCGACCCCGACCGGCAGGTCCTGCTCGAGCTCGGCCAGACGGGCTTCGACCGCTTCGCCCACATCGACGATATTGGCGTCCGCCAACCCGGACACGCCCAGCGTGAAGGCGGGTTCGCCATTATGGTAGATGTAGACGTCTGCGCGTTCGACCGGCGCCCGGGTGACATTGGCGATATCGGACAGGCGCAGGGTCTGACCTGAATCGCGCGGCGAGATCAGAAGGTTCTCGATCGACTGCACCCCGCCGATGGACTGGGGCATCTCGATCCGCAGCAAGCGGTCGCCCGACGGCGCCTCGCCCGCGGACACCACGGCGTTCTCGTTGGACAGTGTGGACAGCACCGCTTCCACCGGCAGGCCCAGACGCGCCAGATCCTCTTGGGAAATCTCGATATAGATGCGCTCTTCGGGGACGCCGGAGACCTGGACCTTGGACACCCCGTCCACGACCAGAAGCTCGCGACGCAGATCATCGGCGATGTCGCGGATCTCGCGGTCCGTATATCCCGGCGCCACCACGGCATACAGAATGCCGTAGACATCACCGAAATCATCGAGCACCACGGACTCCCCGACACCCGGCGGCAGCGAGCTGGCGGCGTCGCGGATCCGCTTGCGCAACTCGTCCCAGACCTGCGGCAGCTCCGTGCCATCAAATTCGTCGCGCATGCGCACGTGAATTTCACTGACGCCGGGCGAGCTTTCGGAGAACACCTCGTCCAGCTGGCTCATCTGCTGGATGGCCGTCTCGAGCCGTTCGGTGACCTCGTCCTCCACCTCTTCCGCCGTGGCGCCGGGATACGGCGTGACCACAATGGCTTCCTTGATGGTGAAGGCGGGGTCTTCCAGACGTCCCACCGATGTGAAGCCCTGTATTCCGCCAAACAGGCAGAACAGGATCACCAGCCAGGTCAGGACCGGGCGTTCGATGGACAGGCGGGCCAGGTTGAACCGGCCGCCCGTTTCCGACTGTGCGCTCTTGCTCATGACTGTCGCTCCCGGACCCGATCAGTCAGCGATTGCTGGAATTGATGGGGCGAACGAGCATGCCCTCATGCAGGGCGGTCACGCCGGCGGTGACAATTTCCTCTCCGGGCTCGAGCCCTGAATGGATCACCACCTGCCCGCCCTCGATGGGGCCGGCCAGGACATCGCGACGGCTGACGGCGCCCGTCGTCCCGTCATAGATCCAGACCGAGAAAGAGCCGTCCGGATTGGAGCTGAGCGCAGACAGCGGGGCGACAACGCCCTGCTGGTTGGCGGACACGGTCTGGGGCAGGTTCACGGTCACCGACGCCGTCATGCCCGGCAGGATGTTGGCGGGCAGATTGTCCGGCAGGGCGAACAGCGCCGTATAGGTCTGAGACGCCTGATCCGGTTCGGCCACCAGCTCGCGATATTCCAGCGTGAAGCTCTGATCGGGCAGGAAGGGGAAGCGCGCAATCATGTCGGGCTTGTCTTCACGATCGACCTGGGCGATCAGGCTTTCGGGCACCTGGATGGCGACCCGCAACTCGCTGATGTCCTGGATCCGCACCACCGGCTGCCCCGGGGAGACCGTGGTGTAATTGTCCACCAGACGGCGACTGATCAGACCGTCAAACGGCGCCGAGATCGTCGCGTACTCCAGATTCTGGCGCGCATTGTCGAGCGCCACGGCCCGCAGATCATAGGCGGTCTGGGCGTCTTCCAGAGCCGCGTCAGACGCAATGCCGCGTTCGTTGAGCGTGCTCTGGCGGTCCAGATTCTGCCGCGCCTGCTGAAGCTGCACCTGCGCTTCGCGACGAGCGCGTTCGAAGTCCTGCGTCTCCAGACGAGCCACCATCGCGCCCTGCTGGATCAGCTCGCCTTCGGACACTGGAAATTCGGCGAGCCGCCCGCCCACCTGGAAGGACAGATCGACCGTAAGGCGCGCTTCGACGCGCCCCACGAATTCTCTCTGGTTCGAGGTCGCTGCAGCTTCGACCGCCTCGATGCGCGCCGCCCGCGGCGGCGCCTGCTCTTCTGGCTCGGCCGGAGAACAGGCCGCCAGAACGCCGATGGCGCAGGCGGTGAGGAGTACGGAACGGGCAATCATTGGGGAGACTCCGTCACAAGGGCGACGAGGCGGGCTTCTATGGCCCTGCGCTCATCAGGCGAACAGGTTTCAAGTCCGAGAATTTCGGCAAAGTGCAAGCCGTCAGAGGCCAGAAGCGCGATCCGGCCCAGAACCGGATCGGTCGCGTGCGCCAGCATGTCGTCACGCATCTGAACATGCACCTGACGCACAGGCTCGATCAGCTCGGGATTCTCGGCCAGCGCGGCCAGCAGGCCCATATAGACCTGCCGGTCCACATGCTTGTCGTCGAAGAAGGCGCACAGCATGGCGGGCAGTACAGGCGCATTGTCCGAAAGGGCGCGCGCCTTCGCCTCTTCATGACGGGCGAGGAAACGCCCGGTCATGCGTTTGATCATGCCTTCGATCAGCGCGACCTTTGACGGGAAGTTGTAGAGCACCCCGCCCTTTGAAAACCCGCTTTCCTTGACCACCGCGTCAATCGTCAGATGCGCGCCGTCACGCGCGACCACGCGCTCGGCCGCGTCCAGAATCAGGTCGGACGTGCTGACCTTTTCGGTCGCTTCCGGGTTGGGAATTTCAGGCTTCAACCGGTGCTCCATGGGCAGGACAAGACATTTTGCTGCACTGCATTTATACCGTCTGGACGGTTTTACAAGAGCCAAACCGTCCAGACGGTACACATAATGTTACACACGAGCGCCAAACACCTTCTGCGCGTGCTCCCGACCTGTCTGGAGGTGTCTTGATGTGACAGAATCTTGAAAAAGGCGGCTCCAACCGATCCTTTGACTTCCCGGCTCGCCTCGCCCTTGCTATCGGGAGGCGCGCGACGGGCTTACGCTCCGTCAGAGGCCGAACAATTAGGATATGATCTCATGGCGGATCTTGGGCAGCTGGGCATTTTCGGCGTCCCGCTCTTCGGGCTGATAGGCTTCATGTTCGCTGCGTACGCCATTGTGGCGAACGACGTGATCCAGACCCTCGGGACGTTCCTGGCGTCCAACTCCAAACGGCACTGGCTGGTCTTGTGGGCGTTCGCAGCCAGCATCATCGTCGCCGTCATGCTCTACGGATATTTCGGCAATCACGGCGATATCGCCTTTGGTCGCCTGAACCGCATTCCCTATCCCGAAACCGGCATTCATTGGTGGCATGTGCTGCCGCCTCTGGTTCTCCTGATCCTGACCCGCTTCGGCATTCCGGTCTCCACCACCTTCCTCGTGCTCACCATCTTCACCCTGACCGGCGGCTCGGCCACGGCCGGCGTTCTGGGCAGCATGATGATCAAGTCGGTGATCGGCTATCTGGTCGCCTTCGGCGCGGGCATGGTGCTGTTCATCCTGATCTCGCGCATGTTCGAAACCTGGGTCTTCAACACCGATGTGGAAGACCATGGCACGCCCAACTGGCACATCCCGATGGTGGGCGGCCTGACGGCGCTGCTGGTCTACCTGCTGGTCAACGGCCCGGTCCTGCCCGACCTGTCCCAGGCCAACTGGGTCGCGACGGGCATCGTCATTGTCGCCAGCGCCGTCGTTGCGTTCGCCACGCACCGGTTCAACACCTGGTATGTGCTGCAATGGCTGTCGACGGGTTTCCTCTGGTCGCAATGGCTGATGCAGGATCTGGCGAACATCTTCGTCTATCTGCCGCGCGAGACCGTGGTTGATCCGGTCACCGGCGACGTCACGGTCACCTTCTCGATCGGCCTGCTGATCTTCTCCACCCTTCTGATGCTGGGCCTGCATGCGCTGATCTTTGCGGCGCGCGGCGGCGAGATCCAGAAGATCGTCCTGTCCAAGACCAACACCGTGGACGTGCGCGCGGCCACCGTCGTCGACTTCGCCTTCGGCGTGATCCTGATGTACTTCAAGGAGATCAACGACATCCCGATGAGCACCACCTGGGTGTTCCTGGGGCTGCTGGCCGGTCGCGAGCTCGCCATCTCCGTGGTCGCGAAGCTGCGCGGCATCAAGGATGCGGCGTTTGACGTGCTGACCGACATCATCCGCGCCTTCATCGGCCTCGTCATCTCGGTCGTCATGGCTCTGGGCCTGCCCTTCCTGGCCACAGGCCACCTGCCCAATATCGGCGAGGCGCTCGGCTTCGCCCGGGCCGAGCAACCGGTCGCCGAGCAGACCGAACTGGTCCATTTGCCCGGCGCTGATGACAGCGTGCGCTAGCAGCCCGACAATCAAGACCCCTGGATCAACCCCGCTTTCCGGCGGGGTTTTTCATGTCGGTTCCCGTGAAAACTGAAAATTTCGCCATTGTGTGATGGCCCCTAGAGCGTGCCGTGCTAAATCGCGAATGGGCAGGCAATTGATCAGGGGAAGGGCGAGGCATGCAGACCTCTACCCAGAAAGACACACACGAAGCGGAAAAGAGCGGTTGGGTCGGCTGGCTGCAGATCGGCGCCATCATCGCCGTGATCGTGCTGGCCATGATTCTCACCACCGTCCTCTCCACAGGCGGCGAAGCGACCAGACAGACCGCACCGGAGCGTCCCGCCACGCCCGTCGAAATCGCCCGCCCTGTCGCCGAACACCATCAGATCGAGATCGCCCTGACCGGCGCCGTCTCCACGCCGGCCGATATCAGCCTGTCTCCTCAAGTGGGCGGACGGGTCATAGAGGTGTCGGACGCCGTGCGCGCCGGCGCCTTCTTTGAAGCCAATGACGTGCTCTTCCGGATCGACCCGCGCGATTATGAAGTTGCGGTGTCCCGTGCGCAGGCCGGCCTCGCCGACGCCCGCAGCGCCCTGGATCAGTTGACCGCAGAGGCGGAGATCAATCAGGCCGAATGGCGCCGCGAATACCCCGGCCGCGAAATCACGCCGCTGGCCGCGCGTGAGCCGCAACTGGCCGCCGCCCGCGCCGCGGTCGAAGCCGCCCAGGCGGATCTGGCCCAGGCGCGGCTCAATCTCGAGCGCACCAATATCCGCTTTCCGTTTCGCGGCCGCGTGATCGACAGCCGCATCGCGCCCGGACTTCTGGTCTCTGCGGGGCAGAGCTATGGCGCGGTCTATGACATCGAGAGCCTGGAAGTGGTCGCCCCGATCGCCCCGGCCGAGCTGGCGCGTCTGGATGAGGCTGTGGGACGACAGGCAATGCTGAGCATCACCGAGACGGGCCTGAGCCTGAACGGTGAGATCGTGCGCGAAGGCGCTGACCTGAACCCCCGCACCCGGTTCGTCGACCTCTATATCGCCCCCGACACCCCTGATCAGCTGCGCCCAGGCCAGTTCGTGTCCGTAACGGTGACCGGGCCGGACCTCGAACGCGGTCTGATGATGCCGGGCTCCGCGCTCGTCGGACTCGATCAGGTGCGCATCGTGCGGGACGGCCGCATCGAGGAAGTGACCATCGAGGTGCTGGACCGCTGGGACGGCGATGTCTTCGTGGCGCCTTTTGACTATGCCGAAGGCGTGATCCTGACCCCGGTTCCGGAAAACGCGCTCGGTCGCCGGGCCAATATTCTCAATGCGGACGAGGCGCGCCCGTGAGCGATCCTGTCCTGCCCCCGTCCGCCCATGCCGGTTGGCCCGGCAAGGGGCTGATCGCCTGGTTCGTGAGCAATCCGGTCGCCGCGAATCTTCTGATGATCCTGTTCCTACTGGGCGGCGCCATCACCGCCTTCACCATGCAGACCGAGGTCTTCCCCACCCTGCAGCCGCGAACGGTGCAGGTGGCGGTGATCTATCCCGGCGCCACGCCGGGCGATGTGGAGGACTCCATCACCCGCCGCATCGAGGAAGCGGTGATCGGGCTTGAAGGCGTGGACCGGGTCCGCTCCGTGGCGTCTGAAGGCCGCGGCACGGTGACCGTCGAGTTGCAGGACTTCGCCGACGCCCAAGTGGTCAAGGACGATGTGGAGACCGCCGTCTCCGCCATCGCCGACTTCCCCCCCGCCGACGCCGAACAACCCCAGATCCGGGTGCCCCAGCCGGTCACCACGATCCTCACCTTCGCGCTTACCGGCCCTGTGGACGAAGCCGCCCTGCGCGAGGCCGGCTCCCGGCTGGAACGCGACATGCTGGCGGAAGACGGCATTTCCACCGTCCGGCTTCGCGGCGTTCGGGCGCTGGAGATTTCCATCTCCGTGTCCGAAGACGCCCTGCGCGAGTACGGGCTGACCTTCACCGAAGTGGCGGACGCTGTGTGCGCCGCCTCGGTGGACCTGTCAGGCGGCGAAATCCGCACCCGGTCGGGCGATATCCTGTTGCGCACCAATGCACGCCGGGAGACCGGGGACGAGTTCGCGAACATCATCCTGCGCTCGTCTGAAACCGGCGCGCGGGTTCGTCTCGGCGATGTGGCGGTGATCAATGACGGGTTTGAGGAAGACCCGCTGATCTCGCGCTTCAACGGCCAGCCCGCCGTCTTCATCGATGTGCAGACCCAGGGCTCCGAGGACCTGCTGGGCGTCAGGAACGCCGCCATCGCCTTCGCCGAGACCGCAAGCCTGCCGCCGGGCGTGGCGCTCGAAATGGTCGTCGACCAGTCTCAGGTCTTCCGCGACCGCATTTCTCTGCTCGCCCGTAACGCCATCATCGGCTTCACGCTCGTCTTTCTGCTGCTCGTGCTGGTGCTCGACCTGCGTCTGGCGTTCTGGGTGTCCATGGGCGTGCCGATCTCCTTCCTCGGCGGCTTCGCGCTGTTCGGCATGGCGGGCGTGACGCTGAACTTCATCACCACGTTCGGTCTGATCGTGGTGCTGGGCATCGTGGTCGATGACGCCATCGTGGTGGGCGAGAACACCGACCGTGAACGTCAGAAAGGCCGCTCTGAAGAAGAAGCCGCCATCGCCGGGGTGACCGGCGTGGCCGCGCCGGTTCTGGTGGGCGTTCTGACCACCATGGCCGCCTTCGGACCGCTGATCTTCTCGGGCGGCACCTTTGGCGAGATCACGCGCCCCATCCCGATCGTGGTGATCTCGATCCTGGCCGTGTCGCTGATCGAGGCCTTCTTCATCCTGCCCTCTCACCTCGCGCATGGCGGTCACTGGTCGCGCGGCCCGCTGGCGCGCATTCAGGACAAGGTGGCTCAGATCCTGACCGCCTTTGCGGAGGGAACCGTCAGCCGCTGGGCGCATTTCGCCGCCCGCATGCGCTGGCTGGTGGCTGCGGCCGGCATCGCCATCCTCATTCTGGTGATGACGCTCGCCACCTCCGGCATTGTCCGCTTCGTCTTCTTCCCGGCGATTGAATCCGAACAGATCACAGCCGATATCAGCTTGCCGGACGGCGCGCCTTTCACGGCCACCCGCAACGCCGCCGAGCAGATGATCGCCGCCGCCGAATCCATCCAGCGCGAATACGCCGAGACTGGCGAGCCGGTGTTCAAGTCCATCGAGGCGACCATTGGCGGGCGCACGAGCCTGTTCGGAGGTCCGGGCTCGAGCTCGACCACCACGATCGCGTCCAACGCCGCCCAGATCCAGATCCAGCTGACCCCGTCCGCCGATCGCACCACCAGCTCCTCCGAGCTGGAATCCCTGTGGCGGGAACGCACCGGACAGCTGGCCGGGGTGGAGCAATTGTCCATCATCTCCTCGGCGGGACCACAGGATGCGGACATCGCCTATGAATTGTCCCACCCAGAGAACGAGGCGCTGGAAGCCGCAGTGCGTCAGCTGGCGGACTGGCTGGCGGAGATCGACGGCGTGTCCGAGATCGAGGATGGACTCGATATCGGCAAACGCCAGCTCAACTTCACGCTGACCCCCGCTGGCGAAGCAGCCGGGCTGACGCCGCGCGATGTGGCCCGCCAGGTGCGGCAGGCCTTCTTTGGCGAGGAAGTCCAACGCATCCAGCGCGGTTCGGACGAGCTGCGCGTCTTCGTGCGCTATCCGGACGAAGAACGGGTCGGCCTGTCCGAACTCGGTGATCTGCGCATACGCACGCGCGATGGCGAGAGCCTGCCGCTCAGCGTCGCCGCGACCATCACCGAGAGCCGCAGCTACACCCGGATCGAGCGCATAGATGGCCGCCGCATCGTGGAGGTGACCGCTGATGTGAACGAGGCGCGCCTGACGCCCGGCGAAGCCCGGGCGCGGGTTGAAAGCGAGATGCTGCCGCAACTCGTCGACGCGTATCCTGAACTGCGCTGGACCCTCGCGGGCGCCGGGCGTGAACAGGCCGAGGACTTCGCCAGCCTCGGGCGCGGCCTGCTGATCGCGATCGTGATCATGTATGCGCTGCTGGCGACCCAGCTTAGAAGCTATATCCAGCCGCTGATCATCCTGATCGCCATTCCCTTCGGCATTGGCGGCGCGATCCTGGGCCATTTCATACTGGGCTATCCGCTCTCCTTCCCGTCCATCTTCGGCATGGTGGCGCTGTCGGGCGTGGTGGTGAACGCCTCCATCGTGCTGATCGACCGCTACAATCTGAACGTCAACGAGCGGGACATGAAAGCCGAGGACGCCATCGCCGAGGCGGCGGGGCGGCGCTTCCGCCCGATCCTTGTGACCACGCTGACGACCGCGCTCGGCCTGTTGCCGATCATCGCCGAGCAGAGCCCCCAGGCCCAGTTCCTGGTGCCCATGGCGGTGTCGCTTGGAGCGGGCCTCGTCTTCGCCTCCATCACCATCCTGATGCTATTGCCGGCTCTGGTGATGATCGTGGACGATGTGCGCGCTTCCCCCCTGACCAGCCTTGCCGTGATGGCCGGACTTGTCGTCGCCCTGATCCTGCTCAGTGTCGCGGGCCTGATCGGATTGCTGGTCCTGCTGGCGGTCGGCGGATTGATCGGCTGGCGCGTCTGGCGCAAGCGCCGTTTGGCCAAAGCCTGATCATACTCTGACATGCCCACACAAAAACGCCGGCCCGAGGGCCGGCGTTTCCATGTTCGACTGCCCCCTCGCCTATTCAGGCTTGGGCAGGTCAGTGCGCCCTGATTGCTCCTTGGCGATGCGGGCGATCAGGTCTTCGACCTTCATCGTGCCCATATCGCCATGGTCGCGGTGACGCACGGCCACTTCCCCGTTCTCCGCCTCTGCATCGCCCACCACCAGCATATAGGGGATCTGGCGGTGCTGGGCGTTGCGGATCTTCTTCTGCATCCGCTCGGAGGCGAAATCCGTCTCGGTGCGGATGCCGGTATTCACCGAATCCACCTCGGAGAAGAACAGCTGGTCGCGGACCTTCTGGGCGTACTCCTCGTGACGGTCGGCGATCGGGATCACCACCGCCTGGGTCGGGCTCAGCCAGGTCGGGAACTTGCCGGCATAGTGCTCGATCAGGAAGGCGGCGAAACGCTCATGGCTGCCCATGGGCGCACGGTGGATCACATAGACCGGCTGCTTGGAGCCATCCTCTGCCGTGTAGACGAGGTTGAAGCGCTTGGTCGCCATGAAGTCGAGCTGGTTGGTGGAGATGGCGTATTCGGTGCCCACGACCGATTTCACCATGAAGTCCACTTTAGGGCCGTAGAAGGCGGCTTCACCCTCGACTTCCTTGTACGGATAACCGGACTCGTCCATCGCCTGCTTCAGGATCGACAGAGCCGTCTTCCAGCCTTCGGCATCATCGACATACTTGTCGAGATTCTCCATGTCCGGCAGGGACAGACGCATCCAGAAATCCTGAATGCCGAAGAGGCGGTAATAATCGGCGTGCATGTGCATGACGGCCAGGAACTCGTCCTTCGCCTGGTCTGGACGGCAATAGATATGCGCGTCGTTCTGGCAGAAGCCGCGCACCCGCATCAGGCCCGACAGGCCGCCCGAGGCCTCATAGCGATAGACCTGACCGTATTCGGACAGACGCACCGGCAGATCGCGATAGGACCATTGGTCATGCGCGTAGATCATGTGGTGGTGCGGGCAGTTCATCGGCCGCAGATAGTATTCCTGCTCGTCGATCATGATCGGCGCGTACATGTCTTCGGCATAGTACGGCAGGTGACCGGAGCGGTGATACAGATCGCCCTTGGTGATGTGCGGGGTGGAGACCCGCTTGTAGCCCGCGCGGTGCTCGGTGATGCGGGCGAGCTTTTCAAGCTCGTCGCGGATCACATTGCCCGCAGGCAGCCACATGGGCAGGCCCGCGCCCACTTCCTCGACCAGCGTGAACAGGCCCAGCTCCTTGCCGATCTTGCGGTGATCGCGCTTGGCCTGCTCTTCCAGACGAGTGACTTCGGCTTCGAGCTCTTCCTTGGTCTCGAACGCCAGCGCATGGATGCGCTGAAGCTGGGCGTTGTTCGCATCGCCGCGCCAATAGGCCCCTGCGATGGAGCGCAGCTTGAACTCGCCCACCTGGCCCGAATGGTCCACATGGGGACCGCGGCACAGATCGACGAAATCGCCGGTGCGATAGAAGGTGATCTCATCAAGACCTTCGCCCGCGACGGATTCGTCACCCGTTTCCTTGGCGATGGCGGTCGAGCCCTTGTCGCGCAGCAGTTTGAGAAGCTCGACTTTGAAGTCCTGGCCTTCCTTGGCCATGTATTCGATGGCTTCATCGATGCCGTGGGCTTCGCAATAGAACTTCTTCTTTTTCTTGCGCAGCTCTTTCATGCGCTTCTCGATCTTCGGAAGATCCTCGACCGTCAGCGGCTCTTCGAGCTGGATGTCATAGTAAAAGCCTGTGGCTGTCGCCGGACCCACGCCGAATTTGGCGTTCGGCCAGAGGTCCTTGATCGCCGCCGCCATCAGGTGGGCGGCGGAGTGACGGCGCGTCTCTACCGGGAAGTTGTCCTGCGACATGGTGTTTAGGCTTCTTTGACAAAAAAGAGAGGTTGGATTGCACGTAAGAACATTACGCTCTTCGACGTTTAAATCCTCGCTTCGCGCCTGTCCACAAAGCCCGCTGCGCCGCAGCGCATCAAACCCTTAGACCGACACCGAGTGCCGCGCCGCGCCGGTGGCGAGATAGCCGTCAAACGCCGCCGCAACGAGCCGCGCCAGCGGGCGATAGGCCGGATTGACGGTGATGAGCCCGCCTTCAACACTGACGACGCCCGAGCGCACCAGATCGTCCAGATCCGCCTGCGGCGCCGGCCTGTCATACAGGGCGGCGACCGCTTCAGGGTCCACGCGCAGATAGGTCATCACCTGTTCGATAATCGCGGCGCGCATCGCGTCCTCGCGGGTCACCTCAACGCCTTTGCCGACAGGCAGGCGGCCCGCCTCCACATCCTGCATCCAGCTTCTGACGTCCGAGCGGTTCTGCACATAGCCGTGCGGTGTGCGGCCTATCGCCGACGCGCCCAGTGCGATCAGGGTGTCCGCCTTGTCGGTGGTGTAGCCCTGAAAGTTCCGCCGCAGCGTGCCGTTTTCCAGCGCCTGCGCCATGGGGTCATCCGGGCGGGCATAATGGTCGATGCCAATCAGAGCGTATCCGCACTCGATCAGCGCATGCTCCATCGCATCCGCCTGCGCCAGACGCGCCTTCGCGCCGGGCAGAGCCTCGTCCTTGATCAAACGCTGATGCGATTTCATGTGCGGCACATGAGCGTAGCCGAAGACAGCGAGCCGGTCCGGATTGAGCGCCGCCGCCGCTTCCGCGCTGGCGCGGGCGCTGTCGGCGGTCTGAAGCGGCAAGCCATAGAGAAGGTCGGCATTGATCTTCATCACGCCCGCTTCGCGCAGGCGATTGAAGGACGCTTCCACCACTTCATAGGGCTGGATGCGGTTGATGGCGCGCTGCACCGCCGGATCAAAGCTCTGCACGCCCGTCGAGGCGCGGGTGAAGCCATTACGCGCCAGCGCCTGAGCGTCGTCTTTGCTGAAATGGCGCGGATCGATCTCAATGGCGCGCTCGGCGCCCTCCTCGAATTCAAACCGGTCATAGATCGCGGCCATCAGCCGGTCCATCTGATCCGGGTTCAGGATCGCCGGCGTGCCGCCGCCCAGCGCCAGATGGGATACTCTCATGCGACCCGGCAGGCGGTCCGCCACCAGCGCGAGCTCTTTCAACAACACCTTCAGATAGGCCTCGATCGGGCCGTCCTGCGTGGTCGCGCGGGTGTTGCAGCCGCAATACCAGCACAGGGATTTGCAATAGGGCACATGAAGATAGAGCGAGACCGGCTTGCCGCGATCCAGCGTTTCGAGCCAATCGCCATAGACCGCTCCGGTCACGCCCTCATGAAAATGCGGGGCGGTGGGATAGCTGGTGTAGCGCGGGCTGCGTTGCTGGCCGTAGCTCAGCAAGTTGGTGATCCGGGACGCCATGACGGGCTCCATTCCTCTGCAAGGACACCCCGCTTAGCCCGACTTTGATATGCGCATCAGCTGACCACTCGCCGCAGCGGCGACCGGTCGCAGGGTCAGCTCAGCGTGCGTCGCACCGCATCATGCCAACCCGCCATCTGGCGCTGGCGCGCGGCCTCATCCAGCTTGGGCGCGAAGGCGCGTTCAGCCTGCCACAGGGTCGCGGATTCGGAGAGGTCCGAGAACATGCCGATGCCAAGCCCTGCAAGGAAGGCCGCGCCCCAGGCGGTGGCTTCGGCGTTGACCGGTCGCACGGTCTCCACCGCGCAGATATCCGCGAGCCGCTGCATCAGGGCGTCATTGACCGCCATGCCGCCATCCACCTTCAGAGTGCGCACTTCAACCCCGTCATTGGCCACGGCGGTCAGAAGATCCTGGGTCTGGTAGACGGTGGAATCGAGCGCCGCGCGCGCGATCTCCGCCCGACCGCAGCCCCGGCTCAGCCCGCAGATCAGGCCCCGCGCATCCGGATCCCAATGCGGTGCGCCGAGGCCTGAAAAGGCCGGCACCAGATAGACGCCGCACTCAGGATCGGCGCTTTGCGCCAGCGCCTCGATTTCAGACGAGCGCGCAATCATCCCCAGACCATCGCGCAGCCATTGCACCGTCGCGCCGGCGGACAGGATCGAGCCTTCCAGCGCAAACGCGGACCGCCCGTTCAGACGCCAGGCTGTCGTCGCCAGCAGCCGGTTTTCTGATTTCACCGGCTGGTCGCCCGTGTTCACCAGCAGGAACGCGCCCGTGCCATAGGTCGATTTCACTTCGCCCGGATGAAGGCAGGCCTGCCCGAGCGCCGCCGCCTGCTGGTCCCCCGCTGCGCCACAAATGGGGATGGCGCGCCCCAGAACAGACGGGTCGGTGTCGCCATAACGACCGGCGCTGTCGACGATGTCAGGCAGGACCGCACGCGGCACATTGAAGAGCTTCAGAAGCTCCTCATCCCAGTCTGCGGTCTTGAGCGCATAAAGACTGGTGCGGCTGGCATTCGTGGCGTCAGTCACATGGACCCGCCCGCCGGTGAGCCGCCAGATCAGGAAGCTGTCCACCGTGCCGAAGGCGAGCTTGCCGGCCTCGGCCTTCGCTCGCGCGCCGGGCACGGCGTCGAGAATGTAAGCGAGCTTTGAAGCGGAAAAATACGGGTCCAGAACCAGCCCGGCCTTGTCGCGCACCAGCGCTTCGGCGCCGTCGGCTTTCAAAGCCGCACAGGTTTTTGCGGTCCGCCGGTCCTGCCAGACTATGGCGTTGTGGATGGGCTGGCCGGTGGCGCGATCCCACACCAAGGTCGTCTCGCGCTGATTGGTGACGCCAAGGGCCTCGACCGTCCAGCCCTGTTCCTCGGCCGCGCTCATCGCCTTGCGGGCCGTGGAGAGCACCGTCGCCCAGATCACTTCCGGGTCATGCTCAACCCAGCCCGGCTTGGGATAGCCCTGTGCGAATTCCTCCTGCGCGGACGCGATGACGCGTCCTGTCTCGTCAAACACCAGCGCGCGGGACGAGGTGGTGCCTTGATCAAGCGCAAGCAGTGCAGGACGGGACATGGTGAAACGCTCCGGGCAGTCTTATGGTGTCGCCAAGCTAAGCGGTTCTGACCGGATGGAGAATGCCCCGATGGCGTTTGTTGCGGAAACTTTTCAAAGCCCCACGGGCGCAAGCCTGCGCCTGCATGTGCAAGAGGCCGACGGCCAGCCGCTGGGCGTGGTCCAGATCCATCACGGCCTCGCCGAACATTCGGCCCGCTATGCGCGCTTCGCGGCCTATCTGGCGGGTCGTGGTTTCCACGTCGCCGCCCATGACCATCGCGGACATGGCGAGACAACCGCTGAAGATGCGCCGCGCGGCGTGTTCGGCGCGCCGAAAGGCTGGAGCAAGGTCGTGGAGGACGCGCTGGCGGTGGAAGACCATCTCAAGGCGCGTTTTCCGGGCCTGCCCCATATTGTATTCGGTCATTCCATGGGCGGCGTCGTGGCGATGAACCACGCCATGGAGCGCAAGGGCGAGCTTTCCGGCCTTGCGGTCTGGAACTCGAACCTGGCGCTCGGCGGTCGAGCCGGGCTGATGCGCGCGGTTCTCAATATCGAGAGCCTGTTCAAGAAGTCCCAGCAAGGCTCGACCTGGATCGAAGCCCTGACCTTCAAGGCCTGGGGCAAGGCCATCAAGGGCCGTCGCACCGATTTTGACTGGCTGTCGCGCATCCCCGAGGAAGTGGACGCCTATGTGAACGATCCCGATTGCGGCTGGCCGGCCTCGATCTCCATGTGGCGCGATCTGATTGACGGGACCGAGCTCGGGGAGAGTGAAAATCGCCTGCGGGGCATGCGCACCGATCTCGCCATTCATCTGGCGGCCGGCGGCGAGGATCCCGCGACAGACAAGGGCCAGGCGGCCAAGGTCTTGGCCTCGCGACTTTATAATGCGCGTTTTTCGGATGTGACCATGCGGCGTGACCCGCAGGGCCGTCATGAAACGCTCAATGATATCGGCTTTGAAACCGCCCAGTCAGATTTCGCAGACTGGGCCGAGCGCGTGGCGCGCCAACAGGGCTAGGACGCCTTCGCCGGCTCCTCGCCTTGCGCCGGCGCCAGATTCTCATACGCCTGGACAGGGCCGATCGCGGCCGCCAGCAGCTCGTGATCCATGCGCGCGCCCTCGAACCGGGCCGCGTGAAGGGATGCGCCTTCGAAGGACGGATGGAAAACCCGTCCGGTGCTGCCCGTAAAGGATCGAAGGTCCGCGCCCTGCATAATGGCGTGATTGAGATTGCAGTCGCGGAAAGTGACGCCCTTGAGATTCGCGCCCGTGAAGTTCGCTCCGCGCAAATCCGCTCCGGTGAAGTTCGCGCCAATGAAAGACGCGCCCGAGAAATCCATGCCCACGGCGCAGACGCCGCGCATATTCGCGCCGATCAGTCCCTTGCCCTGACAGGCGCGTCCCAGGACACGCAAATCCTCGCCCTCAAAGACGGCCCGCCGCCCCTGTTCGCCGCGAGACTGTGTATAGAGATCACTTTGTTCGAGCAGTTTCATCAGGTCTGACGCCCGCGCCAGCGCCGCCTGAGCCGGATCGCGCACCACATTGTCCAGATTGGCGCCGTCCAGACGCGCGCCCTTCATGTCCGCACCCGTTAGAACCGCGCCTTTGAAATTGGCGTCTCGAAGATCAGCCTGGTGCAGATCAGCGCCTTCCATCATGGCGCCGGAAAAGTCCGCGCCCTTGAGTTTCGCCGAACTCAGTCGCGCGCCGCGCAGGGAGCAGTCGCGGAAATCCACGGCGCCGTCACGACCATCCTCCAGGTCCTGGACCCAGTCGTTCTGCTTGAATTCCTTGTCGCGCTCATCCTTGTAAAGGACCGCCTTGCGAAAGTCCGCGCCATCCAGATTGGCGCGATACAGATCCGCCCCTCGCAGGATCGCCCCGCGCAAGTCCGCACGCGACAGATCCGAACCACGCAGATCCGCGCCTTTCAGGCTTGAACAATAGAAGGACGCCGTCACCATGGAAGCCAGGGCGAAACTGGAATCCTTGAGATCACATCCGATGAACTCGATCCCATCGAGTTTGCGCTTCATCAGATTGACGCCTGTGAGATCCTGGAAACGGAAAAAGGCGCGACAACCGCCATTGCGGCCCGCGATGAATGCCTCGTGAGCCGCGATGACCGCCTGGTCAATTGGCATGCCCGTCTCTCCCTAAAGCTGCAAACAGAGTGCGGATTTGAGCTTAAGGATCAGTGTTTCATCTGCGCGGTTATGCGCTCATTCACAGGAAGCGCTTGTCAGTGTGGTGAAAACCGGAAAGGCTGAACGTCCTGAGAAAGAAGGAGAGCCGCGTGATCGAAACGGTCGGCAAGCAAAGCGCTCTGAGCCTCCGCCGCCTTCTGGCGCGGCACATGGCGCGCACGGCGGGGAAGACGGTGATGTCTCCCGAAAATCCGCGCCAGATCGCCCGCAAGCGTATGGATGCGGGTGCGGACCGGTTGCCCACCCCTGCTGATGTGCGCGTCGAGAAGACGGAGATTTCAGGGCTTTCAGCGCTGACCTTCACGCCGGACGAGCATCGTCCGGGACTGCTTCTGTTCCTGCATGGCGGCGGGTATTGCCTGGGCTCCGCCAAGAGCCACAAACCCCTCGTCACGCGTCTCGCAAAGGGCCTGCGCATCAAGGCGGTCTCTGTCGATTATCGCCTGGCCCCCGAGCATGTCTTTCCCTGCGCCGTCGATGACGGGGCCGCAGCGCTTAACTGGGCGATGGCTCACAGCGATGGTCCGGTTCTGATCGCAGGCGACAGTGCGGGCGGCGGTCTGGCGCTGGCCAGCCTGTTGCGCCAGCGTGAACAGGGACGCTCCCTGCCCCAGGGCGTCTATCTGATCTCGCCCTGGACCGACCTCACAGCCAGCGGGGACAGCGCCCGGACACGCGCGAACGCCGATCCCATGCTGAAGCCGGACTGGCTGGCGGCCGGGGCCCAGCTCTATCTGGAAGACACTCCGGCGAGCACGCCGGAAGCCTCGCCGCTGTTTGCCGATCTCACAGGCCTGCCTCCCATGTTCATCCAGACCGGGGACGATGAGATCCTGCGTGACGATTCCATCCGCTTCGCCGAGAAGCTGGAGCAGGCGGGCGTGCCGGTTCATTGCGAAATCTGGAAAGCGCTCTGGCACGATTTCCCGCTCTTCGCTCCACTTCTGCCAGAAGCGGACCTGGCGCTGGAGCGCCTGAAAACCTGGGCCGAGCCCATCCTGTCAGCGGACTAGCGCGGCTCGAGCGCGAAGGCGTCCCGATCCTGCCCGGATACGGCCAGTGCATACCGGCTGGCCGGACCGGCCCAGTTATTGACGATGATCCCGTCCGCACTCTTGTACCAGGACGGGCATTCGCCCGCCCAGACCGTGCCTTCAAGGCGTTTCTGGAGACGGGCGTTGAACATCGCCTGCGCCTCGGGTCGGACTTCAAGACTTTTCCCGCCCTCTTCCAGCAGGCGCACGACCTGCCTGCGGACATACTCTGTCTGGCGTTCGATCATGAAGATGATCGAGTTGTGACCCAGATTGGTGTTCGGCCCATACAGGGTGAACAGGTTCGGAAATCCGGTCATCGCCACCCCCTTATAGGCGGCCGGGCTGTCGCCCCAGACCTCCTTGAGGCTCTTGCCGCCACGCCCTCTGACCTCCAGGCTGGGCAGGAACTCGCTCGCCTTGAAGCCGGTCGCGAGGATGATGAGATCCGCGCTGATGCGCTCTCCCGCGCCGGTTTCGACCCCGTCAGACGTCAGGCGCTGCACGCCGTCCGTAATCAGTCGCACATGAGGCTGGTTCAGGGTTGCAAAGAAATCATTGGACAGCAGGATGCGTTTGCAGCCCGGCGCATAATCGGGCAGCACATGGTCCAGAAGCGCCTCGTCCTTCACTTCGGCCTTGATGCGCCGGGTGAGGCGATGGCGGGTATAGGCCGTGGCGAGCCCCCCCGACCGGAAGGCCGGCCAGCGGGTCTCATGGAGGAGAAAACTCCCCATGCGATAAAGCCAGTGATAGCCCGGCATGTGCCGGAACAGCCATTTCTCCACGCCTGTGAAGGCGCGGTCCGGCTTGGGAATGATCCAGTTCGGCGTGCGCTGGAACACGGTCAGCTCAGACGCCGCCTTCGCCGCATGGGGCAGGACCTGGATCGCACTCGCCGCGCTCCCGATCATCGCGACCCGTTTGTCCGCCATGTCGATGTCCGGCGTCCATTCAGCGGTATGAACAATACGGCCCTGATAGCCTTCCTGGCCCTCAAGGGCCGGAGAGAAGGGCTCGGAAAGCTGCCCCACCGCGCTGATCACGATGCGCGCTTGGAGTCGGGCGCCATCTTCAAGACCAACGCGCCAGACGCCGCCGCTCTCATCATAGATCAGTTCACGGACCGAACGGCCGTAATGGATATGCGGATCCAGTCCGAATTTTTTGCTGGCGCGTTCGAAATAGGCCTTGATCTCGGACTGGGGCGCGAATTTCCGGCTCCATTCCGGATTGGGAAAGAAGGAGTAGGAATACAGATGGCTCGGCACGTCACAGGCAGCGCCGGGATAGGCGTTGGCCCGCCACACCCCGCCCGCCCCCTCGGCGCGCTCGGCAATGATGAAGTCCTCAACACCTGCTCGCTTGAGCTGGCGGCCCATGGCGAGGCCGGACATGCCGGCCCCGATAATGAGAACATCTGTCCGGGCAGGCAGGTCAGATGTCGTCATGGCCTTCGGCATACATCGCATCCACCAGCGCCTGATTGCGCGAGATCACCACATTGCGCCGCACTTTCAGGGTTGGCGTCAGCTCGCCGGTCTCAACGCTCAGAGGCGCGTCCAGCACCCGAAACTTGCGAATGTTCTCCACGCGCGCATAGCGCCGGTTCATCGCATCGACAGCGGCCTGGAGCTCATCGTGAAGCGCCTGGCTCTGCCGGGCCTCCTCCACGCTCTGGCCATGCTTGCGGGCGAACTCGGCCAGCGCGTCTGCGCTCAGGGTCACAAGCGCGCTGAGATACGGGCGAGCGTCGCCCACCACCACCGCATGCTCCACGAGGGGCGCATTCATCAGGTCGGTCTCGAGATTGGCCGGCGTGATGTTCTTGCCGCCCGAGGTGATGATGATGTCCTTGATCCGCCCCGTGATGAAGACGAAGCCGTCCTCATCGATCCGCACCACATCGCCGGTCTTCATCCAGCCATCGCGGGTGAAGGTGTTCTCGGTGGCCTCGTTATTGTTCATGTAGCCGACAAAGACGTTCGGACCGCGCACCTGCAGTTCGCCCTCCTCGGACACGCGCGCCTCCATGCCGTCGATCATCTTGCCGACGGAACCGATCCGCATCATGCCAGGCATGCTGAATGCGGTCGGGGCGCTGGTTTCCGACTGGCCATAGCCCTCGCAGATCAGAAGATCGAGACCGGTGAAGAACCACAGCACTTCTGGGCTGATCGGGGCGGCGCCCGAGATCAGAAGCCGGGAATCGTCCAGCCCCAGAGCCGCCTGCACCTTCTTGATCACCAGCGCATTGGCGAGGGGTTTCTGCAAGGACAGGAGCGGGTTGGGAGATCGGCCATCAAGCTTGGCTTCATGCCATCGACGGTTCACGCCCATGGCCCATTTTGCGAGCTTCGCCTTGATCCCGGTCGCCTCGGCCAGACGGCCGCGAATGGTTTCGGACATCTTCTCCCAGACCCTCGGCACCCCGAAGAACACGTTCGGGCGGCAGGCCTGAAGATCATCGGCGAGGGTTTCCATGGACTGGGCGAAATGCATGATCGCCCCGCTCATCACATGGTTGTGCACGCTCGACTGCTGTTCGGCCACATGGGCGATCGGCAGATAGGACAGCGTGCGGTCGCCGGGTTGGGCCTTGAACATCTCGCTGAGCTTGGCCGCGCTCCATGAGATATTGCCATGGCTGAGCATGACCGCCTTGGGCGGGCCGGTGGTGCCGGATGTATAGATCAGGGAGCCGATGCGGTTCTCGTTGATCGCCTTCATCCGCTCACTGACGGTATCCTGATGCTCTTCAACGCCCAGCGCCATGAATTGCGCCCAGCTCAGCACGTCGGGATGGTCGCCCGCCCCGCCTTCCATAACGATGATGTGTTCGAGCTCGGGACATTCAGCGCGCAGCTCCAGCGCCTGCTCCACATGTTCTGCGGTCTCCACCAGAAGCACGGGCGCCTTGGAGTGTTGCAGGATATAGGCGACTTCGGGCGGCGCACTGGTCCAGTACACGCCGGCTGGGCGACCGCCCGCCATCATCGCCGCGATCGCCGTTATCGTCCATTCGGGGCGGTTATAGCCCAGAATGGCGACGGTCTCGTCTTCCTCGAACCCCAGCGCGATCAGCGCGCGGGCGGCAGTCCGGACCTGCTCGGCGTACTCCGCCCAGCTCGTATAGGCCCACCCCTCGCCCAGCCGCACGGCATAGGCGGGATCCGAGCCACGGGTCTCCGCCTTTTCCAGCAAGCGGGCTGGCGTGGACGGATACCAGTTCTCCGCCCCTATGCGGGGCAAATCACTCGCGCGCGCCTCCATGCGTCTCCTCCCTGTAAAACATGTCAGGCATGCGCGGTCTCCGCCGCGTTCAGGCCCATGATCTCGCGCGCCTCTTGCGGCGACGCGATCTCCCGCCCGGCGTCGCGGGCGCATTGCGCCAGAGCCTCGATCAAGGCTCCGTTGCCCGTGGCGCGTTCGCCATCAGGCAGATAGAAGGTATCCTCAAGTCCGGTGCGAAGCATACCGCCTAAATCGGCGGTGGCCTGATGAACCGGCCAGATTTCCTGACGCCCGATCAGGGTCGTCTGCCAGGGATCGCCCGCGCGCTTGTAGTTGAGCAGCAATTTCAACAGCTCGGCGTCCACCGGCATGCCCGAGGCCACGCCCATCACGAAATTGTAATGCGCGGACGGGGCCATGCCGTTCTCGATATACATGTTCACACAGCGCACGATGCCGACGTCAAAACACTCGAACTCGGGGTGCGCGCCCACTTCGGCCATGGCGTCGAGCATCGCCTGGACCTTCTCGACCGGATTGTCGAACATCATGGGCGGCCAGGCCCAGGACCCGTCCCGCTTGAGCTTGAGATAGTTCAGAGAGCCGGCATTGCAGGCGGCGATCTCGGGTTTCACCCGCTTCACGCAGGCCGCAGGGCCGGACACGTCCGGGCCGACAATCCCCGTGGTGGAATTGATGATCACGCCCGGACAGGCGTCGCGGATCGCATCGATCAGGCTGGCGGCCACGTCCGGATCCCAGCTTGGGAAATGGCCGTGATCCTCGTCCTGCATGCGATAGTGAACGTGCATGACGCTGGCGCCGGCGTCGAACGCCTCTTTCGCGCTGGCGGCCATCTGTTCAGGGGTGACCGGGACCGGATGGGTCTTGGGATTGGTCAGCACGCCATTGAGCGCGCATGTCAGAACGGCCTTATCCATCAGTCTGCTCCTGTGAGTTGAGCGTCAGCTCGATCAGCACCGCGCCGTTCGCGGCCTGTGCGCCGGCTTGCGCGTTCACCAGGGCGATTTCGCCATCGGCTGCAGCGCTCAGGCGCATTTCCATTTTCATCGCTTCCATGACGACCAGCACATCGCCCGCCTTCACCCGGTCGCCGGGTTTGACATTCACCGCCACCACGGCGCCGGACACGGGCGCGGTGATCTTGGAGGGATCAGACGCCGCGTCCGCGCCCCAGGGCGAGGCCTCGGCTATGACGCGGATCTGATCGCCCAGCGCGATATGAAGGCTGCCGTCTGCAGCACGCGCCACATGGGCGCGTTGATCCACGCCATTCAGTCGGAACGCGATCTCGCCGGGCGCATCCTCCTCAAGGAGTTGAACCTGACAGGGCGTCTCTTCACCCGCGACAGAGACCGAGACCGCATCAGGACCCGTCTGTTCAACACGCACCGTCACCGCATCGCCATTGACGATCAGCGACAGATCAAACCGGCTGACAGAACCCGACCGGATCACCCCTGCCGGAGCCGCAGCCAGGAGCGCGGCGGCCAGCGCGACGGCATCATGACCCAGACCCGGCTTCGCAAACGGGCCCGACGCCTCTTCCGCCCACTGATCGAGATCGGCGGTGCAAATCACGCCGGTGCGGAAAGCCTCGCCATCCACCAGCGCCAACAGGAAGTCGCGATTGGTCGTCACGCCCAGCAGCGGATCGTTTTTCAGGGCGGCGCGCAGGGAGGCGATGGCCTCATCCCGGTTGGCGCCCGTGCCGATTACCTTGGACACCATCGCATCGTAATCGGTCCCGATCCGGTCGCCGGTCTCAACCCCTGAATCCACGCGCCCGCCCGCGCTTGAGACCTCGCCGTCATAGGCGAGGATCAGGCCTGATTGCGGCGCAAAACCGTTGAAGGGGTCTTCGGCGTATAGCCGCGCCTCGATGGCCCAACCCTCAATGGTCACATCCGACTGGCTCAGCGGCAGCGGCGCGCCGGACGCGATCTCGAACTGCCATTGCACAAGATTGGTTCCGGTCACTTCTTCGGTCACCGGATGCTCGACCTGAAGCCGGGTATTCATTTCGAGGAAGTAGTAATCGCCACTCTCATCGAGCAGGAATTCCACCGTCCCCGCGCCCACATAGCCGACAGCCTTCGCCGCTGCGACGGCGTCCGCGCCCATGGTCTCGCGCAGCTCGGGGTTCACTGCCGGAGACGGTGCTTCCTCGATCACCTTCTGGCGACGACGCTGGGCCGAGCAATCGCGCTCACCCAGATGAATTGTATTGCCCTCGACATCCGCGAAGACCTGGATCTCCACATGGCGACCGCGCTCGACGAATTTCTCGATCAGCACGGCGTCATCGCCAAAGGCCGATTTCGCTTCGCGACGGGCCGCGGTCAGCGCCTCGTCAAACTCGCCTGCGCTGCGGACAATCCGCATGCCGCGACCGCCACCGCCCGCCACCGCCTTGATCAGGAGCGGATAACCCACCTTGTCGGCTTCGGCCTTGAGGTTGGCGTCTGACTGGTCATCCCCCTGCCAGCCCGGCAAGGTGGGCACGCCCGCCTTGATCATCAATTCCTTGGCGCGCGCCTTGTCGCCCATGGCGTCAATGGCGTCAGGCGGCGGACCAATCCAGACCAGACCCGCCTCGATCACGGCGCGCGCAAAACCGGCGTTTTCCGACAGGAAGCCATAGCCGGGATGGATCGCCTCGGCGCCGGTTTTCTTCGCTGCGTCCAGCACAGCATCGATATCGAGATAGCTCTCGCTCGCCAGCGCCGGGCCGATGCAGACCGCCATATCCGCCTGACGCACATGCAGGGCGTTGGCGTCCGCTTCGGAATAGACGGCGATCGCCGTACGCCCGGAATCACGCGCTTCGTTCAGCACACGGACAGCGATCTCGCCGCGGTTGGCGACCAGCACGCTGGAGAAAGACTTCGCGGTCATGCTCACCCCTCCTCGGCCCAGCGGGCGGGACGTTTTTCAAGGAAAGCCGTCATGCCTTCCGCGCCTTCCTGGGACCGCGCTGCCTTGGCGAAGGCCATGGCGGCGTCCTTCACAAGGCTCGCCGGCGCTTCCAGCCGCGCCCGGCGCATCAGCGCCTTGGTCGCCGCGATCGCATTGGGCGCGCCCTTGCGGATCTGGGCGAGCTCGGCTTCCAGCGCAGAATCGAGCGCGCCAGTCTCATGCACCGCATGCACCAGCCCGACCTTGAGCGCTGCAGCGGCGTCAAGCTTGCCGCCCGTGACCGCCAGGCGACGCGCTTCGGAGTAGCCCAACCGCTCCACCAGGAAGGGCGCAATCTGGGCCGGGACGATCCCGAGCCCGGTTTCGGGCAGACGGAACAGCGCCGTTTCGGACGCCAGCACCACATCGGCCACGCAGGCGAGGCCGAACCCGCCGCCCATCACCGCGCCCTCGACCACCGCCATCACGGGCAAGCCGGTATTGGCATAGGCGACGCAAAGCTCGCCAAAGCGCGCATTGACCGCCGCAATCGGGTCATGTCCGTCCGTGACGGGCTGGCCCTGGGCCGCACCCATATCCTTGATATCGCCGCCCGAGCAGAAATGCCCCCCTGCCCCGCGCAAGACGATGGCGCGATCGCCTGCCTGTTCGGCATCGGCCAGCGCCGCGATCAGCTCGTCCACCATTTCAAGCGACATGGCGTTGCGCAGTTCGGGCCGGTTCAAGGTGACATGCAGAACCCGCGCGCGGCGCTCGACCAGAAGGGTGCGAGGCGCAGACATGCTAGTTGTTGCCTTCGGGCTTGCGGCGCCTGGGCAGCGTGCCTTCAAGCTTGGCGATGATGCCGAGCATGATCTCGTCCGCGCCGCCGCCAATGGAAATCAGACGGCCATCGCGGAAGGAACGGCTGACGAGATTGTCCGCCGTATAGCCCATGCCGCCCCAGAACTGCAGGCAGCTATCAGACACTTCGCGCGCCAGACGGCCGCATTTGAGCTTGGCCATCGAAGCGAGCTTGGTGATGTCCTTGCCCTCGACGAAATCATCCACACAGCGATAGACGAGCGAGCGCAGCAGCTCGACTTCGGTGCGAAGCTCGGCGAGGCGGAAATGGATCGCCTGATTGTCCAGCAGCGGCTGACCGAAGGCGTGACGGTCGCGCGTATACTCGATGGTCAGGTCGATCTGCTTGTCGAGATTCTTCAGAGAGGACGCCGCGCCATAAATGCGCTCTTCCTGGAACTGGAGCATCTGATAGATGAAGCCCGCGCCCTCATCGCCGATGCGATAGCGCTTGGGCACCCGCACATCATCAAAGAAGAGCTGGGCGGTGTCGGACGAATGCATGCCGATCTTGTGGATCTTCTGCTTCTCGATGCCCGGCAGGTCCATTGGCACCATGATCAGCGACTTGCTTTCATGGGGTTTGCCGTCAGACGTGTTCGCCAGAAGGCAGCACCAGTCCGCCTTCAGACCATTGGTGATCCACATCTTGGTGCCGTTGATGATGTAATCATCGCCATCGGATTTGGCGGTGGTCTTCACCGCCGCCACATCCGACCCGCCTCCCGGCTCTGACACCCCTAGGCAGCCCACCATGTCGCCTGCGATCGCCGGGGCGAGGAATTGCTTGCGCAGCTCATCGGATCCAAAGCGCGCAAGCGCCGGGGTGCACATATCGGTCTGCACGCCGATCGCCATCGGCACGCCGCCGCAATCGATCATCCCCAGCTCTTCGGCGAGGACGAGCGAATAGGTCATGTCGAGCCCTGCGCCGCCATACTCCTCGGGATAGCGCAGGCCCAGCAGGCCCAGATCGCCCATCTTCTTGAAGACCTCATGTGAGGGGAACTGATCGGCCGCCTCCCATTCATCCACATACGGATTGATATCGTTGGCGACGAACTTGGCGACCGTATCGCGAAGCTGTTCGTGGGTCTCGGTGAACTGCATTCTCGTCTCCTCCCGGATCGGGTCACGGCCTAGAAGCGCGCGACTCCGAAAGTGTTGGGGTTGAGCTGGCGGTCATCCGCTTCAGCACAGGTGTTCAGGCATTCAATCAGGACGGCGCGGGTGTCCCGCGGGTCGATAATCCCGTCATCCCAGAGCCGAGCGGTCGCGAAGAGCGCCTGGCTCTGCTCATCGAGACTCTGGGTGATCATGGCGGTCATCTGGGCGAGCGCCTCTTCATCGGTCTCGACCCCGGCGCGCGCATTCTTGCCCCGGGTGACGATCTCCATCACCTTGGCGGCTTGCGCGCCGCCCATCACGGCGGTGCGGGCGGTGGGCCAGGCGAAGATGAAGCGCGGATCAAAACCGCGCCCGCACATGCCGTAATTGCCTGCGCCGAAGCTGCCGCCCAGAACGATGGTGATCTTGGGCACGCGGGCATTGGCCACCGCCTGGATCATTTTAGAACCATGCTTGACCGCGCCCGCGCGCTCGGCCGCCGAGCCCACCATGTAACCGGTGGTGTTCTGCATGAAGATGATCGGCGTGCCGGACTGGTCGCACAGCTGGATGAACTGGCCCGCCTTGGTCGAGCCTTCAGGCTGGATCGGCCCGTTATTGCCGATGATGCCAACGATCTGGCCACCGATACGCGCGTGCCCGCACACGGTTTCAGAGCCATAGCGCGCCTTGAACTCGAGAAAGTCCGAACCGTCCACGACCCGGGCGATCACATCCTTGACGTCATACGGCGTGCGATCATCGGCGGGCACGACGCCCATCAGCTCTTCGGCGTCATAGAGCGGCGCGTCGCCTGCCCCCGGCGCACGGGCCGGCGACCAGTTGAGCTTGTCCATGATCTCGCGCGCATAGGCGAGCGCCTGGGCGTCATCCTCGGCGACATATTCGCCCAGCCCCGTCACCTCGCCATGCAGATCCGCGCCGCCCAGGCTTTCATCATCGGCGTCTTCACCAATGGCGGCTTTGACGAGCGGTGGGCCCGCGAGGAAGATTTTCGACTTCTCGCGCACCAGAACGACATAATCGCTCATCCCCGGCAGATAGGCGCCGCCTGCGGTCGAGCTGCCATGCACCACCGCGATCTGGGGAATGCCCGCCGCGCTCAGGCGCGCCTGATTGGCGAAGCTGCGCCCACCATCCACGAAGATCTCGGCCTGATACAGAAGGTTCGCGCCGCCTGATTCCACAAGGTGGATCATGGGCAGCTTGTTCTCGAGCGCGATTTCCTGCGCCCGCAGGGATTTCCTGAGGCCCATGGGCGCGACTGTGCCGCCCTTGATGGCGCTGTCAGAGGCCGCGATCACGCAGCGCTTGCCCGCAACAACGCCGATCCCGACGACGGCGCCGCCGCCCGACGCGCCGCGACCGCCGTCATCATCATGCATTTTCAGACCCGCCAGAGGCGCGATCTCGAGGAAGGGCGCTCCACGGTCCACCAAGCGCGCCACGCGTTCGCGCGGCAGAAGCTGGCCGCGCTCTTCAAAGCGAGCCTTCTTGGCGGCGGAATTGTTGCGCACCTGCTCTTCGGCCGCACGCACGGCGGCGAGCTTCTCGCTCATAGAGGCGTGGGCGGCCTTGAACTCGTCAGAACCCGGATTGAGGCGATTGGGCAGGACGCTCATGTCTCCGCCCCCTCGCCACGCAGAACGGCCGGATCGACCGCACGATGGAAGCCGTTGAAAACCTCCGAATTCTCATGCGGGGTAAGCGGGAAATGGCGCTCGCCCAGAGGCGCGCCGCCATCCACCTGAAGCTGGACGCCGGTAATGAAGGCCGCCCCCGGCGAGAGCAGGAAGGCCACCGCCGCCGACACTTCGGCTTCGGAGCCCATACGCTGGGCGGGCAGGTTCTGCTTGAGCATGGGGATGATGGCGCGGAAGGCGCCGCCATAGGTGTCCATGCCGGAGCTCGCGATCCAGCCCGGCGCGACGGCGTTCACACGCACGCCCTTGGGCGCCCATTCAAAGGCGAGGGTCTTGGTCAGGTTCTCCATCCCCGCCCGCGCCGCGCCCGAATGGGCCATGCCCGGCATGCCGTGATGCATGTCTGCGGTGATGTTGACGATGGCGCCGCCATGTTCGGCCATGGACGTCTTGAACACTTCCCGGCTCATCAGGAAACCGCCGGTCAGATTGGTGGCGATCACCGCGTCCCAACCCTTCTTGGAGATATCCTCGGCATTGGCGGGAAACTGCCCGCCCGCATTATTCACAAGGCCATGGATGCGGCCATGGCGGCTGGCCATGTCGGCGATGGCCTCCGTGACCGCGTCCTCATCGCGAATATCGAAAGACGCGGTTTCGCACGAACCGCCATCCCCGGCGATTTCCTCCGCCACCGCATCGAGCTTCTCGCGCTTGCGCCCCACCAGAATGGCGTGGGCGCCCAGAGCCGTCAGCTCATGAGCGATGCAGCGACCGATTCCCGAGCCGCCGCCTGTGACGATGATGACCTGTCCCTTGAACAGGTCATCGCGAAACACGCTGTCATAGCGGGCGTGTGTGGCGTTATCGCTCATCGTGCGCCCGTCTCCTCCCTGACTGGTCCGGTCTGTCATCGCCGGTATGAAGGAAGCTTCGCAGGGCTTAACGTATACGTCAAGCGCATCTTGTTTGCGGAAACGCATCGGCGTATGAAGGAGGGAACAAGGACAGGCAGATGACCCAAGCGCCCGATACAAAGACCCCGAACGCCCTTTATGGGATCGCCGAGCTGGCGGACGCCTTCGGCATCACCACGCGGACCATTCGCTTTTATGAAGACAAGGGGCTTCTGAAGCCCCAGCGCGTCGGCGGACAGCGGGTCTACACCGAGGCGGACAGAAAGCGCCTGAAGCTGATCCTGCGCGCCAAGACGATCGGCACCAAGCTCAGCGACATCAAGACCTTTCTCGAGCTCTATGGCCAGGAAGGCGAAGGCCGCGTGCGGCAGCTCGAATTCGTCATCAACATGACCGCGCAGGAAATCGAACGTCTGGAAGAGAAGAAGGCCGAGATCGAGACCACGCTCAATGAATTGCGCGTGATCCATGAAGGCTCTAAGGCCCGCCTCGCCAAGCGCCGGGGCGGCGAGGCCTAGGCGGTCCGGTGCACTTACAGGCTGGATCAGGCGACCTGATTGGCGGCGACGCGCGCCTCTTCCGTTGATGAGCTGATCGCCCGGGTGGCGTCAGCAATGCCTTGCACCGCCGCGTTGACCTGAGCGACGCTCTCGGCGGCCGTGTGCATGTTTCGGGAAATGTCCGCCGTCACGGCAGACTGTTCCTCGACGGCGGCGGAGATGGTCGAGGAGATCTGATCCACACGCTCCACCGTGCCTGCGATCTGCTCCATGGCGCTGACCGCGCCGGAGGTCTGGCTCTGAACAGACTGGATCTGCGCGGAAATCTCTTCAGTGGCCTTTGCGGTTTGACCCGCCAGGGTTTTCACCTCGCTGGCGACAACCGCGAATCCCTTGCCCGCCTCGCCGGCGCGAGCCGCTTCGATGGTGGCGTTCAGCGCCAGCAGATTGGTCTGGTCCGCAATACTGGCGATCAACTCTGTGACCTTGGTGATGGCGTCCGTGGTCTCGGCGAGCTGATTGACAAGGTTGGCGGTAGACCGGGCCTGATCGACCGCCGAGCGAGTCACGCTGACAGCCTGTTCAACATTGCGCCCGATCTCGCTGAATGACGCCGCAAGCTCCTCCGCACCAGCCGCTACAGTCTGAACATTGCCGGATGCGCCGTTGGAGGAGTGCGCGGCGCGTTCCGCCTCGGCCTTGGTCTGCTCGACCGCCGAAGCAATCTCGTTCAGCTGGGCCCCGATATCACGCTGCGCCTGCCGGCGCGCCTCGCGCGCCAGGGCGCGGTCAGTGATGTCAGCCGCCAGCTTGATCACGCCGACCGGCTTCCCATTGATATCCAGAACCGGATTATAGGTCGCCTGCAGCCAGAGCGGATCACCGGATTTCTTGAATCTCTCGAATTCACCGCTCTTGAACTCACCCTGACCCAGGGCGTCCCAGAACGCCTTGTATTCCGGGCTCGACACATAATCAGGGTCACAGAACTTGCGATGGTGCGCCCCGACGAGCTCGGAGGCGTCATACCCCGTCACCTTGCAGAAATTGTCGTTCACAGACTTGATCGTGCCGTCCAGCTGAAACTCGATCACGGCCTGTGAGCGATTAACAGCCAGCATCTGGCTTTCAAAATGATAGCGCTCCTGACGAATGGCGGTCATGTCGAGCGCGAGCTTGACGACCCGCGTCACCTTTCCGCTGGAGTCCTTGATCGGGATATACCCGGCCGCCAGCCAGACGCAGTCGCCAGAGCGGGTCTGCCGCACCGCCTCACCGGTCCAGCCCTCGCCCTGGGCCAGCGCCTGCCAGAACAAGGCTTAATCGGGACTATCCGCCTCACCCTCACACATGAACATGCGGTGATGCGCGCCAAGGATCTCGCTCTGCGCGTATCCCATGACTTTGCAGAACGCATCATTCGCCGAGAGAATTCGACCATCAGGCGTGAATTCGATCACGGCGAAATTCGCCAGCACGGCCGACTCGAAATACGACTCCTGCTTGCCAAACATGCGCATCTGCAACCCCTCAAACCCGAACCGGCTTCAAGCGTTGACGTTCGCGCTCTCGCATTAAGAGTCTCTTACAGATGTTGTCTTCGCGCCGAGATGGAATGCGGCCAAATACCTGACTTTTAGTTGTTTTTCAGACCCGCCCTTCCGCTGCAACAGACGACCTAGGCGCGCTCCGTCTCTCGACGCGTCAGCCAGCGCACCAGAGGCGCCGGCGAAAACCGCATCAGCCAGATCGCCCGGCGCATGGCGGCGCCGGTGATGACCTCCTCAGCGCCCCGATCGATCCCCTTGAGGATATCGGACGCGACTTCAGCCGCCGTGGTCGCCGTAAAGCTGGAAAAGGTTCGCACCCCGTCCATGGCGGCGCGATCCTTGAAGGGCGTGTCTGACACGGCAGACGGACAGACCGTCATCACCCGCACAGGGCTGTCGGCCGCCCTGAGCTCCTGGTTCAGGGCCAGTGAGTAATGGCGGACAAAGGCCTTGGTCGCGGCATAGACGGCAAGCCCGGGCGTGGGCACGAAGGCGGAATTGGACGCCACATTGACGATCAGCCCGCCACCGGCATCCTCCATAAGCGGCAGGAAAGCGCGCGCCATGGCGTGAAGGGCGCGCGCATTGACGTCGATCATGGCCTGTTCGGCCTCAACGGTCAGGTCCCGGGACGAGCCGTAAACGCCGAAACCGGCATTGTTGACCAGAAGATCAATACCGCCTTCGCCCTGCACCCATTGCACGATCCGCGCGACAGAGTGCGTCTCGGCCAGATCCAGGGCGCGCCCTTCAATCTCGGCATCAGGAAAGCGCTTGAGCAAACCCTCTCGGGAGCGAATGATTTCACCCTCATCCAGCGACACCCAGAACAGGCGATAGCCGCGTTCGAGCAGGCGCTCGGACAGGGCAAGGCCAATCCCGCTCGACCCGCCTGAAATCAGGGCGCGCCTGCTCATTGCACGGCCTCGGGCATGGCGTAGGCGTCAACGCCGTCCCGTTCGAGCCCGGCCACCCAGAGCATCCCCTGCCAGGGCGTCACGGTGGTGACGCCGAAGGGCGCGTCATCCGGCCCATAGAGCACGCGCTGAGGCTCGCCCGCGGCATCCACCGCCATCCCCATCACCGGACGCGGCGGGAGGGGCGGCAGACCGGCGAGCTGGATCCAGCGCCAGGCGAGACGCTTGAGGAAGGGATTGGGGTGGAGCCCCTCGATCTGGGGCGAGCGTTGCGACGGAAGCGCAATCCAGATGAGCCCCGTCTCCTCGTCGAAGGCGAGATTGTCCGGATAGCCCGGCAAGCCGTCGATCAGCACCTCATAGGCGCCCGTTTCCGGATCAAGCGCAATCACGCGCCCCGCCCAGGTCTCATTGACATAGACCCGACCCGTCTCCGGGTCATGATCAACGCCATTGATGAAGCCGAACCCTTCAGCGAGCACCGTGAACTCACCGGGGCCGGTGACCTTGTAGATCACGCCCGTCTGCTCACCTTCCAGTAGCGAGGTCATGTATTCGCCATAGCCATAGCGGCGCGAGGCGTCGGTCAGGATGACGCCGCCATCTTCCAGAACCGTCAGATCATCGGTGAACACCAGCGGCCCGCCCTCGCTCTCATCAGCCAGCCAGGTCTCGAACGCGCCTTCATCATTCAGGCGCAGCAATCCCTTGAGGGCGTCCGCGACGAACAGCGCGCCATCCGGACCGAAGGACAGCCCCAGCGGGCGGCCGCTGGTGTTGGCGAATTCGGACCAGCCGCCTTCGGCCTCTCGCACCATTATGCGGCCATCGGCGAGGCTGGCGTACAGGCGACCATCGGGGCCTGGCTCCAGATCCTCAGCCCCATGCAGATCGGGGATTTCCCGACGCACAGGCTGGGCCACCTCCTCATAGAGCGCCATGAGGTCAGGATCAGGCGGCGTGGGATTGAACGGTTGTGCGTCCAGCGCGCCCGGCCCATAGGCGGCAAGGCCCAGAATGATCAGAAGGGCGGCCAGACCGCCCAGTATCCAGCGCAGCATCGCGCCCTCCCCTGATGTGTTTTTCTTTCACCTTGGGGGAGACGCGCGGAACGGGCAAGCGGCTTCAGGTCACCGCCTTGCGGGCGAGGAATTCAGGCTTGTCCCAGGCGCGCGTCCCGATCACATCGGCCAGCGCCTCGGCGGCGTCAAACACCTCGACATAGGAATTGTAGAGCGGGTTGAAGCCAAACCGCATCAGATCCGGCGCGCGGAAATCGCCGGTAATTCCGCGCGCAATCAGCGCCTGAACAATGGCGTAGCCCTGTTCATGGCGCAGCACCACATGGCCGCCGCGACGCTGCCCCTTGCCCGGACAGGCATGCTCGAGGCCCAGCGCTTCGGCCTTCTCCAGCAGGATATCGCCCAGCGCGATAGCCTTGGCTTCCACCAGCGCCATGTCCACGCCGTCATAGGCGCTCACCGCGCCATCAAGGGCGGACAGGGCGAGAATGGAGGGCGAGCTGGTGCGCCAGCGCACAATCGTGTCGTCGGGTTCGTAGGCGTCTTCAAAGCCGAAGGGGCGCTTGTGCCCCAGCCAGCCCGACACCGGATGTTCGAGCGTTTTGATCTGATTTTCAGCGCAATACAGAAACGCCGGCGCGCCCGGCCCGCCCGACAGGAATTTATAGCCGCATCCCACGGCATAGCGTGCGCCCCAGGCCTTGAGCTTGAGGTCAACCAGCCCCGTGGCGTGGCTGAGATCCCAGATGATATTGAGACCGCGCGCCCTGGCTTCGCGCTCATAGCCTTCGAAATCCGCGATCTCGGCGGACTTGTAGTGCACGGCGGACTTGATGAAGACCGTCACGCCCTCGGGCAGGTCTTTGGGGCGCGTATTCGCCGCCACGCGATGCATGGGGGCGCCCGTGATTTTGGCGATTCCCTCCATCACATGGTTGTCGGTGGGGAACTCACCCGCTTCCGCCGCAATCGCGCCGACATCGCGCGCCAACAATGCGGTCGCCAGCTTGAAGAGGTTGATCGTGACCGTATCGACCGCGATCACCTCTTCGGGATCAACACCGACAAGCCGGGCGAGCTTGGCGCCCAGGGTCAGCGGCAAGTCCATCCAGCCCGCATCGTTCCACGAGCGGATCAGCCCCTTCGCCCATTCGGTTTCAGAGGCTTCCCGCAAACGCGCGAGCGCCGCCCTGGGCGGCACGCCCAGCGAATTGCCATCAAGATAGATCTCGCCTTCGGGCAGTGCGAACAGATCGCGTTTGTCCTTGAGCGGATCGGTCCGGTCCAGCGCCTCGCAGGCCTCGCGCGTCAGCATAAAAGTCCCCCTTACAGCGGACCACGCTCGGTGATGCCGCCATCCACGACGAATTTCTGGCCCGTCATATAGCTTGATGCGTCGCTGGCGAGGAAGTGGATCGCAGCGGCCATGTCTTCAGGCTGGCCGACGCGCTTGATGGAGAAATTGCGGTTCATCATGTCGGCAAGGTTCGGATCGGAGGTCAGCGCCGAGGCGAGCTTGGTCTCGGTCAGGCCCGGACAGAGCGCGTTCACGCGCACGCCCAGATGTCCGCATTCCTGCGCCAGCACCTGGGTGAGGGAGATCACCGCAGCCTTGGAGATGGAATACGCGCCCTGGAAATAGCCCGGCCGCATGCCGTTGATCGAGGCGACATTGATGATCGAGCCCTTGCCCTGATCCTTCATAAAGGTGTTGATCGCCAGATTGGACAGGAAGAACGGGCCTTTGACATTCACGTCGAACGTCTTGTCCCAGGCGTCCTCGGGCGTGTCCTTGGCTTCGCCGAAATAGGGGCTGGTCGCGCCATTGTTCACCAGCACGTCGAGC